>NZ_JBSSAH010000042.1:0-26697 GCF_054058415.1 Thermostichus sp. MS-CIW-38
TGTTCCAGCAGTTCTTTTGTTTGGCGGTGTCGAGAATCTGGTTGCAAGCATTCGCAAAGCCCTGCAAAGTGCGGTCAATTTCTTGACGCAACTCTTGTGGGACTATCAGCTTGCAACGTACGGATATAGTCTGGCTCATGGGCTTATTGTAGTTCATCCAGGCTTTTGACCAGCAAACCTATATGGAGGAGGGCTTTCCTCCCGACACCAAGCCTGCGGCTATGGTGCGGGCCTCCAGCCCGAAAATTTGGTGATCCGCATGGTTAAGAGGGAGTGAGGGGTGGCAAAAAGATTCAGCACTACCTAAATTCAGTACGGCATTGCCCTCCCCTTGGATGCTGTTTTCAAAAGTTTTGGGTATTGGGTAACCTCACCCCACAGCCTGCCCCGGCGCCGATGATAGAGTACAGAGGAGTCTTCTGCGCGAGCCCTTTATGCCTCAGTCCAAACCCCAAGAATCCCCAGCCCGCAAGCTCCTCAACATTTTGCTGCTGGTGGTGGGCACGGTAACTTTCTTGGGCTTCTCCTTTGGCCCGCTATTCCAGGCCCTCGGGCCTTCCGAATCTCCAGAGGCCAGCCGGGTAACCGAGCAACTGCGGGCCCAGGCAGACGGCTATCGCGTCGTGCTGGAGCGGGAGCCGGATAACCCCATTGCCCTGCGGGGGTTGATCGACACCCAACTGCAATTGAACGAGCCGCAAGGGGCAATCGAGCCGCTGAAGAAGCTGGTGGAACTGGAGCCCGAAAATCGGCAACTGAGAGCCTTTTTGGCCGAAATCCAGCAGGATACGGGGGATTTTGAAGGGGCATTAGAACAGCTCCAGATCCTTTACGAGGGGGATCCCAAAGATGGCCAGGTGCTGCAGCAGTTGGTGGATGTGCAGCTAACCCTGGGCCGCACCTCTGAGGCCATTGCCCTGCTGGAGAAGCATCTTGAAGAAGTGCCGGAAGATAATGATGTACGTTTGCGCTTGGCCTTTGTCTACGCCCGCAACAACCAGACTGAGAAAGCTGTAGTCCTCTACGACAAGTTGATTGCGGCGGATCCCAGTGATTTCACCCCCGTGTTGGGCAAAGCCATAGCCCTCAGCTCCGCCACCGATGAAAACCTACGGGCAAAAGCGCCTGAGCTGTTTGAGCAAGCAGCCCGGTTGGCCCCACCCCAAGTCCGGGAGCAAATCCAGCAGCAAGCAGAGATTTATGCTCAGGTGAACCGGCCCCAGACGGTCGAGAACCAAAACAGCAACCCCTCCCCCTGAGCAGGTTTTCAACCGTTAGGCTAATCCAGGTGTTGAGAAGCTGATCCCTGACGGTTCTCAGTTGACCCGATAGGGAGAGCTACGGAAAAGACTCAAGCGCCTTTTCTACAGAGGGGTAGATTTCGTAAATGGTATCCAAGCCGGTGATGGAGAAGAGCAGCTTGACTTGCTCCTGCAGGCCGCAGAACTTGAGTTGATAGCCTAAAGTGCGGCAATGGCGATGCGCCCAAACCAGAACCGACAACCCCACGCTGTCGATCAGGCTAACCTGACTAAGATCCAACAAGAAATGCCCCGGTTTCTCGGTGAGAATTTGGCTTAGCTCTTTCCGTACCTCGCGGGCAATCGCGGCGTTGAGCCTTTCACTGTGCAATTTCACAACCGTAACAGGGGATCCCTTGTGGCTGAGCCGGATGAAGACATCCATGAAAAGCCCGTCAGGTTTGAGGGGGGATGGGCACAGGCACGATGCAACCAGACTGATTTTGAATTGCTAAATCACCATGAGTATGAGTTTGTCCTCCCTGGGCTTCTCTTGCAAGCATTCTTGGACACTTTTCCCTTACAGGTTAGAACTGGCATGAACGGGATCCCTGCCTGGGCTGGAGATGCTGCCGCCCTGAGCCTATTGGTTATGCAAGTGCCGATGCTGGCGGTGCTGCTGGCGCGGCTGCTGCCCTCTTTGCGGCGCCCTTCCCCTCTGCCTCCCGGTCAGCCTGGGATCCCTTTGCAGCCGGGCTTGGTCAGCGTGTTGCTGCCTACTCTCAACGAAGCGGAACGCATCGATCCCTGCCTGGAAGGATTGCACCAACAGAGCTCCGTCCTGCGGGAGGTGCTGGTGGTGGACAGCCGCTCTCAAGATGGCACCCCCGAAAAAGTGCTGCAGATGGCCAAGCGGGATCCCCGCTTTCGCCTGCTGACCGACGATCCCCTCCCCGGCGGATGGGTGGGCCGCCCCTGGGCTTTGCACTACGGATTTCTCCAGTCGGATCCGGCCTCTGAGTGGATCCTGGGCATCGACGCCGATACCCGCCCCCAGCCAGGCTTGGTGGAGCGCCTGCTGGAAACTGCCCAGGCCCAAGGTCTGGATCTGATCACCCTGGCACCGCAGTTTATCCTGCAGCACTGGGGGGAAAGCTGGCTGCAGCCGGCTCTTTTGGTGACCCTGATCTACCGCTACGGGGCAGCCGGAGACAGGGCTACCCTGCCAGAACGGACGATGGCCAATGGGCAATGTATGCTAGTGCGCCGGTCGGTGCTGGAAGCGATGAATGGCTACACAGTGGCGCGGGCCTCCTTCTGTGACGATGTCACCTTGGTGCGGCAGATTGCGGCAGCCGGCTTTAAAGTAGCTTTTTACGACGGTCGGCACCTGCTCAAGGTGCGCATGTACACTTCTTTTGGCGAAACTTGGCGAGAGTGGGGCCGATCCCTCGATTTGAAAGATGCCACCCCTGTGGCCCAGTTGTGGGGGGATATAGCTCTCCTCGTCCTCACCCAAGGGATCCCTGGGCCGGTGGTTGTAGGGCTGTTGGGCAAAGCCGGGATGGGGTTTCCCTTTTCCCTGACGGAGCAGGTGCTGCTGGGGCTTAACCTAGGCTTACTGATTCTGCGCTTAGGTGTACTGCTGGGCATTCGCGGCTCCTATCAGGATCCCCCTTGGACGTTCTGGATGTCGCCTCTGGCGGATCCCTTGGCCGTTCTGCGGATAATCCTATCTGCCCTCAGCCGGCCCCGCTCTTGGCGCGGGCGCACCTACTAGGAGAGCCCTCAATCGGCTATTGCCTCGGGATCCACGCCCAACTCCCGCAATTTCGCGGCTAGGCGCTGCTGTTCCAGACGGGCCTGTTCGAGGGCTGCTTCTGCCGCCTCAGCCCGCTGCCGCTCCTGTTCGGCCCGCTGCCGCTCCTGCTCTACCTGTTCGATTCCCCATAGGAGCAAATTCCCATCGGCAGTCCACCACCGCAACCAGTTGGCTTTGGTCTCGGCTTTTTGTCCCCGCCACACCCCCAAAAACAAGCCAATCTCCGGGATCCAGTAGCGACGGTTTTCATCCGCCGATACAGGGGTATAGCGGCCATTCTCCAGGCGGTAGACATCCAGCTCACCGGTTTTGGGATGAAAGATTACATAGACAGGCACCTGCAAAATGCGCTCGTAGAAATACCATTTTCCATAGGGATAGTGGGGATTGATGGAGTACTCGCCGCCCTCGGTTTCGGAGATGAATTCCATCACAATCGCCGGGGGATTCCCTTCTAGGTGTGGGGTATAGCTGCGGCGGATCTCTCCTTCGGGAATCGGCTGTACTGCGGGCACATAAACCCAGTCGGGGGCTTTCACCACCACCTTGTCCCCGACAGTGCTGCAAAGGCCAAAGTTGGAGGCGATCAAAGCCTGGGCAGGGATCATCTGAGCGAGTTCCAATGCCTCACGCAGAGCAGCAGCCAAAAGGGGCTGTAAGGTGCTTTCCACAGGCTCATCCGGCAAGGGAAAGTCTTCCGGCAGTTTTTCCCATCGAATGGGAGGTAGGGGCGGGGTGAGCCGAACAGGAGAGAGGGTCATGGCTTAGGATACTCATGGTGATAAGGTACATGAATGCCTTTTGAATAACTCAAAGCACTTGCTGATATCAACCCCAGGCAATTCCACAAGGCTGTTGCAGGCTAGGACGGATTCAGTCATCTCGACTGCCAATCCATACGGTTGAGATATGCTTGGGGGCAATGAGCAAGTTTTTCGGCGTCTTCCTTGGATTCAGCAAGAGAGCGTATGCCAGAGCCTGAACCCACTTCTGCCCACATCCTGGTGATCGAAGATGAAGCTAAGCTGGCTCGTTTTGTGGAAACGGAGCTGACCTGTGAGGGATATCGAGTCAGCGTAGCCAGCGATGGCATGGCCGGGTTGAGGGCAGCCTGCGACCAAAACCCCGACTTGGTGCTGTTGGACTGGATGTTGCCCGGCATCTCAGGTTTGGAAATTTGTCGGCGACTGCGCTCAACGGGCAACCGCGTGCCGGTGGTGTTGATGACCGCCAGAGATGAGGTGGCGGATCGGGCAGCAAGCTTGGACGCTGGGGCGGATGATTACGTGGTCAAGCCTTTCAGCATTCAGGAGCTGCTGTCTCGGATACGGATCTATTTGCGGCAGCCAAGGCGATCCCGCGACGGCCAGTTGGTGTTCATGGATCTGACCCTGGATCCCGTAACGCGGGAGGTAACCCGGGGAGAGCGACAGGTGGAGCTGACGGCCAAAGAATACGACCTGTTGCGCTACTTGATGGAACACCCCCGTCAGGTGCTCACCCGCCAACAGATCCTAGAGCATGTGTGGGGCTGCGACTTCACGGGCGACTCCAATATCATCGAGGTCTATATTCGCTACTTGCGCCTCAAGATCGAAGGCCCAGGGGAGAAGCGCCTTATCCAGACGGTGCGCGGGGTAGGCTACGTGTTGCGCGATTGACATGCCCCCCGCCCCAAAGAGCAAGGATTCTGGTTCCTGGTTCTGCGACAGCACTTAGCTGTATCAGGTTTCCCCTCCACGACGGCGGTGCCTATCTCCCCAGTCGTTCCCCCAAGCGCTCCGCGCCGCTAGCGTGAAAGACTTGGCCAAGTGGTGATTTCTCACCAAGTTCTGCACCTGCAAGTCCTCATAAACCACAATGTCGTGAGACATTCCCACACACTGGGCTAGCTCAATAACCCGGTCTCTACGCTGGCGCCAGACTTTGATTTGGTTGAAGTGTACCTCGCCAAGCCGCTTCCTCTACTTGTGGTAGTTGCTGTATTGAGGTTTTACCCCCTTCCTATTCACGCCAGCGGGCCGTGGGCCTAACTTTCTGCTCAGTCTTCTTTGCTGTTGCTTCAATCTCCTTTCGGCACGACGCAAAAACTGGAGACACGGCACAGCTTGCCCACTGCTGTCGCCCACATCCAGCCCCACCACCTGGCCGGTGTACTCTGTCATCCAAGGCTTGGTACTGCGCTGGAGTGGCGTTGAGGAGTTTGGCTTCTCTGACCAGCGTGGGTGTATCTTATCGCAGGTCTAACAGGGCAAAAGCCGTCCTGGAAGGGCGGGGCTTCAGGCCTAGCTTCTTGGTAAAGTTTGGAACTGCCCGCATTCGGGATTGCCTTAAACTTCTCTTAAATCCTGTTTCACAGGTAACTGCTAGCATGAGGCCAACTTCACTCCCACCCCCGGAAAGGAAGGCCTTTATGAACTGGCTGATGCTGCTTGGTCTGCTTTGTCTTCCTGCCTCTCTGTTTTCGTTTGTTGAGTATTTGCGCTCCCAAAGGTTGGTTCAACAGCTCTCTGCAACTCGGTTGCTCAAGATAGCCGAGCTTCGCCATCTCGGTCAGACCAACCCCCAGGCAAAAGGAGCAAACTTGGCTCAAGTTTACGGCAGGGTTGTGTGCGATCGGCCTTTGGTATCGGAACTTTCGCGACAGCCTTGCGTCTACTACAAGTCTGAGATCTCTTGGGAGTATGACGAGATCGAATGCTATCGAAGGTATTTGAATAGCCAAGGCGATGTAGCGTATAGCGAACGGATCAGCGAAGGCGAATATCAGAACGCTCTACGCTTGGGATCCCGAGCAAAATCCTATCCGGGGGAGATGGTCGGGAAAAAGCCCGGCTTGGGCTACTCTGACTCCGGTTCTTTTCAGAAAAGGGTTGATCCCGACTACTCTAATTCTTTTCCACAAAAGCCCAACCCTGGCTACCCCGGTTCCGGTTCTTTCCAGAAAAAGCCTGGTTACCCCGACTACCCCCAGCAGCTTGGCTCTCCAGGCTATCCTCAAAAATCGCCGTTTTCCGAAGTAAGCTCTCCCCAAAAACACTACGCCAACGTGTATTACGATCCGAGCACAGGTCGGGAATATCTCCTTGAAAGAGAGACGAGAACGAGAGACGAAACCCTTCACTCGGTGGTTCGCCAGATCCCTTTTTTCATCGAAGACGAAACTGGAAGGGTGAGGGTGGATCCCACAGGTGCGGAGATAGAGGCTATGTCGGTTGTGGATGAGCATATTTTTCCAGGAAAAGGGCCCAGCCGGTTCAACTTCAATCTCAAGCGCTACCTTTCCGGAGTGAGAACAGAAAATCGCTCCACCCGAGCTTTTATCTATAAGGAATGGGTGATTCCGGTGGATGCGATGGCGTTTACCATGGGGCAGGTGCGTTTTGAGGCAGGGGATCCCGTGATCCGAAAACCCCTTTCTGGGGAAAGGTTTATGATTGCCCCCAAATCCCCTGAAGCCCTCTTGGAAGAGCAGCGCTCCAATGCCAGCAGCTACCTGGTGGGATCCGTCGTCCTGCTGGGTATCGGCATTTTCACCGTGCTCCACCTGCTGCAATCCCTGCAGCCTTATCGCTAGTTCCTGCCCAGGCAGAGGGAAGCCTACTGCCACTCACAACGACAAACCCAGCTTGAGCCCAAGCAGGGCATGGGCAAACAGTACACATAGAATGAGGCTGCCCACATAGGCATGGGTGGTGCGCAAAGCAGCGCGGTTGCCCCCAAAGCCGCTGAGGGACAAAGCTCCATTCACCGCCAACAACAGCAACACCAGGGATCCCGTCCAAAAATGGGGGCTGCTCAACAGGGGCTTCCCTTGCATCACCAGAGAAAGAAGGCCGCCAGTGTAGCCCAAGGCAATGAAGGTGGCCATCCAGGGGGCCAATTTGCGGTGGTCAAGCAGAGGCTTCTGGGCCGCTTCCGGCAGGGATCCCTCTGGCGCTGTGGAGGCGGCTGCCAGACGCAAGGCCCGTCCTCGCCACCCAGTCAGGCCGACAAAGCTGCCCATCACCACCACCACGATCCCCATCATCAAGGGGTGACCCCATTGCACAATGGGTTGGGGCAAGTTAAGGCCGGCAAAAAACTGGGCTACGGGCTGCAAGGTGGCGGCTAACCCATCCGAAGCTGCCGACAGATCCGGCAAGGCCAAGCTCAACAGGTTCATGGCACTCCCTCTACCTCCGCAATAAATCTACAGCTGCTTAACAAATCTACAACACCCCAATTCTAGAATGGGAGGACATCAGTGATCTCCCTCAATTCGTTGAAGGGAGGACGTCAGCTGACCCATGCCAGCGGGAAGCTTCTGGTGGGCACCTGGCAGCGGTAGAATGTCTGACGGTAAAGCTGTGGCTGTGAGCGGCTCTCTCGCCACTGAGTGCTGAGCAAAACGGAGTTGTTGAGATGGCCAAGTTGTTGTTGGGGGATCAAGCCTTTGAGGTCGAGCTGCTGACGGATGTGCCCACCAATTGGCCGGGAATTAAAGTCATGTCTAAGGGGGCCAAGCTGGACATTCCAGCGGGAACTGTGGTGAAGGTGGAGGCCGAGGATGACCACATAGCCGGCTCCTATAAGGTGGTCTATCGTTTGGCGCCTGCCTATCCCCGCAGCTGGCGGCTACTCCTGGAGCGGGAGAGCGTCGCCACGGCGCCTCAGGTGGCATCGGCTCCAGAACCAGAGGTTGCTCAGGCCAGCAGCTCAGAAGGAGGGCTGCCCAATAGCGATAAAATCTTCGCCATCAAGGTATCCGGCCTCGTGGGAGGAGGTGTGCGCAGAAGTGTTGTCGAGTACAAAGTGCCCTTCAGCCGCCTTTCCCAAGAAGTGAAACGGATCACCCAAATGGGAGGCAAGATCGTCAGCATTGCCGAGTCCAATCTGCTAAGCACCCTTGAGTAGCGGGCGGCTTCCTGGGAGGTTCTGGGTTCTTTCAGGCCACCCGTCCAGGCCGTTCTGGTTCAAACAATTTCAACGAGGGATCCCTGTAGAAAGCATGCGGCGATTTCTCCCCTATCCCCAACCTGAGGATGGGGTGGTAGGCTGGCGTTGGTTTTGCCGTTGCCTGGAAGGCTGCCTTTTCCTGCTGTCCTGGGGGTGGGCTTTGGGTAGGAAAAGGCGTTCCGGCAAGGGCTGAGCTTTTGCAATTGGGAGTGGGGAGTGAGGCCATGACATCTCGACGACAGCCGACGCGCTTGGGAGGGTCGATGCCCCAAGGCCATGCAGGCTTTGGGTCAGCAAGGGGATCCCAGCCGTACCCCTCGCCCACTCCACGACAAAGCTTTTCCTCTTCCTCTCGACGTCCGCTGGCCAAGTCTCGACCGAGGTTACTCCCCTTCTTAAGCTTGCTGGTGATCCTGCTGGGATTTGGGGCTGGGGCCCTGGTGGCCTGGGCAACTGCTCATCCCGACTGGGTCAGCCGCCTGCCGGGGCTCTCGCCACCTCTAGCGGAGATCCCTGCCCCCCGCGCCCACGCTAAAGCGGCTCAACAGCGCTTGCCCATCTCCTTAGAGACCCAACTGGAGCGGGATCCCTTTGCTTTGGATCCCTTGGCCAGCCTTTCTTATGTGCCCGCCATCATGTATCACGATGTGGTGGCTGGCCGCAAGCAGGTCTGGTTCGACACTACGGCGGCGGAGCTGCGGCAACACTTTGAGGCCATCAAGCAGGCGGGGTTGACCCCCATCCACATCGACCAACTGTACAAACACCTGCGGGACGGGGATCCCTTGCCGGAGAAAGCCATTTTGCTCACTTTTGACGACGCTTACCTGGGCCTGTACGAAAACGCCTACCCCCTTCTCAAGGAGTACAACTACCCTGCCGCCTATTTTGTGCAAACCGGGTTTGTCGGCGTGCCCACCAGCAAGGATCACTTCACCTGGGATCAAATGCGGGAGATGGATGCCAGCGGGCTGATCGACTTTGCCGCCCACACCGTCACCCATCCCCCTGACCTGCGGGTGCTAGACGATGCCCGTCTGCGGCGGGAAGTGTTCGACTGCAAGACCAAGCTGGAGCAGGAGCTGGGCCACCCCATCCACTACTTCGCCTATCCCGAAGGCAACCGGGACGAGCGGGTGAAGCAATACCTGGCCGATGCCGGTTACCGGATGTCTTTTACGATGGATCCCGGTTTTACAGGACAATCGCCCAACTTGCTGGAGGTGCGACGCTTTAACCAGTTTCGCATCACCGAGGCCATCATTGGCGCCCGCACCTTCACCCTCAACCGCAGCCCCGACTACCGGCTGGATGTGACCCAACCGTTGGCCTTGACCGACGAAGTGATCGACCAGGTGCGTGTTCTCACCCTTCGCGGCGGGCGGGCAGCTACGGTGCATGCGGAGCGGCGCTACGAGGTCAGCACCCTGGCCCAGCGCTACCAGGCCGATGCTGGCATTAACGGCAGCTTCTTCTCCATCCCTTGGATCAACTCCGCCAGCAATGTCATGGTGGGGCCGGTGATGGCTGCCAACCACAAGACCTTCATCCCCGGTCGCCCCGAAGATGACAAGGTGGTGCGCGGTCGCCCCTTGGTGCTGCTGGGCAGGGATCGCATCCGCTTTGTGCCCTTCGACCCCGATACGATGACCCGCTTGGAGAACATTCGCCAGTTGATGCCGGATGTCACGGATCTGTTTGTGGCCGGTCTATGGCTGGTTAAGGATGGCCATGCCCTCTCTCCGGCGGAGATCAACTCGTTCCGCCTTGCCAGCGCTGCTGAGTTTCGCCCCAGAGCTTTCTTTGGGGTAGATGACCAGGAGCGGGTGGTGATCGGAGTTACCAAAACCCACGTCAACGCCGCCATCCTGGCCAGTCTGCTGCCCAAAACCGGGATCCGGGAAGCCGTGCTGCTGGACTCTGGCTTTAGCACCTCCCTGGTCTACCAAGGGGAGATCCTCGCCACCGGCCATGCCGGTCCCAACCAGCCCAGCCGTCCTGTGCCCCATGCCATCTTGCTCTACGACCTGACTCGCCTTTGGCGGGAGGATCCCCTTCCCGAGGCCAAGGCTGGCTCTGAGGGAGATCGGCTGGAGGGGCTGGTGCAACTTTTGCCCGGCAGCGAGCAAGAGGCGGCCAAAGCCCAACTCAAGAGCATTCTGGCCGGCCAACGCACGTTGAGGCAGGGGGATCGGGGGGCAGCGGTGGTAGCTGTGCAACTGGGGTTGAGCCGTTTGGCCGCTCAGCAGGGACGGCTGGATCTACTCCCTTCAGGCCCTGATGGGGTGTATGGTCAAGAGCTGGCCCAGGCAATGGCGGAATTGGTGCTGGCTGCACCTGAGCGCAGTGAGATGGGATCCCCCCTTCCAGCCACCCCTACCCCCCTGGTGGCCGGAACGGCGACAGCCCGCCAAGGGGTGGACATCATCGATGCTCAACTGCTGCGGCGTCTGCTGGAGCGCGTTAACTTGGCCTCTCCCTCGGTACTGGTGGATACGCGCTTAGAACGGCCTGCCCTGTCCCTGGAGCGCAAGCCAACCCGGAAACTGCTGCCCAGGGTTGCCTTCGGGCAGGACTAAGTCTTGTCTTCGCCTTCCAACCTAGGCCTTGGAGGGAAGCCTAGAAGACCCCCCTCCAACAGAGGCTATCTCTGAGAAAGACGGGCCTGCCGGCAACGAATACACCCATAACCTGGAAGGGTTTCTCCCGCAGCACCACTAGATCGGCTCTTAGGCCTGGGCGAAGGGCTCCCCGATCCTGCAGACCAACCGCCTGGGCAGGGTTGTGAGTGACCAAAGCTATGGCTTGGGGCAGATCCAGCAGCTGCTTCTCCGCCAAGGCAAAGGCAGCCCTCAAGGCTGAAGCGGGGGAGTAGTCAGTGGCCAAGGCGCCTAGGGCTCCTACTTGTAGAGCCTCCGAAGCGGAGAGATTGCCGACATGGGAGGATCCCCTCAGGGCATTGGGAGCCCCCATGACCACCAGCAGGCCCAGTTTCCGCGCTTCCAAAGCTGCTGCTAGGGTAACCGGAAACTCGCTAATTTTCAGGCCCATCTTGGCCATTAACTGAACCTTGGCGGGGCAGTCGTCGTCGTGGGAAGCCAAAGGTACCCCCAAAGCTTGCGCTTGCTGAGCCAATTGGGCAAAGCTCTGCAAGGTCTCCTCCCCCGCCTTGGCCGCCAAACTAGCGGCAACCTCCTCGGAAGGCCGGGCCAGCTGGCGAGCCATGTAGCGGATGTAGTCCTCCGGCGTCCGGAATTGGCCTTGGCCGGGGGTGTGGTCCATGAAGGAAAGGAGATCCACCCAGCCTTGGCTGAGAGCTTGGCGAACAGCTGCTGCTCCCAAGGGGCGCGAGAGTTCATAGCGAGCGTGGATCCTCAAGTCCAGAGCCAGCTGGGAACGCAGCGCCACCAACTGCTCTGCCATAGCCAAGGCCGTTTCTGGGCTGCGCCAGCCAGGCAGGCCTTCCCAAAAGGACAGAGTTACAAAGGCAGTGGTAATCCCCGCCGCCAAAGCTCGGTTTTCCCAAATCCCCAAGGCCATGTCCACCGCCAGCTGTACCCCTGGGCGCGGCTCCAGCTCGGGCTCCAGGCTATCGGTATGGAGGTCGACTACGCCGGGCACCAGGGTAAGTCCTCGCAAAGGGATCCCTTCCCCCACTTGCCCCTGCCGAATCTCGGCAATCCGCTCCCCCTCCAGCCGCAGGGATCCCACCGGGAGGACACCATCGGGGAGAACTAGCTTAGGCCCTGCTAGCCACATTTGCCCTCACCTCTAGGGAATAGGTTTTGTCAACCAAACCCGACACATCGTCTAAGGAGTGAAAAACGCCAATGATAGCTGTTCCCTGCTGCTTCAAGGCTCGTAGGCGTTCTCGCAAGGCCAACTTGGCTGCAGTATCCAAGCTGGCGGTGGGCTCGTCCAGAAGCAGCAGCGGATAGGGGTGGATGAGAGAGCGAGCCAAGTTGACTTTCTGTTTCTCGCCCCCCGAGAAGCTGGTTGGAAAAGTCTCCAGCAACTCTGGCTTCAGACCCAGCTCCAGGAGCAGCTCTGCTGCTCGATGTCGCGCTTGGTTTTCCGCTACTCCCTGCCACAGCAAGGGCTCCGCAACCAGCTCCAAGGCCGTGGTGCGGGGCCTGGGATCCAGAAACTGGCTGACGTAGCCGATGCGCTCGCGGCGGATTGCTAACACCTCGCGATCCCCTAAGCGGGCCAGATCCACCGTTCCCAGAGGGGTCTGCAGGAGGGCTTGTCCTGCCGTAGGCCAATAGCTGCGGTAGAGGGTTCGCAGTAGAGAAGACTTGCCAGAGCCGTTGGGGCCCTCCAGCAGCAAAAACTCTCCGGCTTGCAGGGAAAAGCTCACCTGCTGGAAGGCCAGAACCTCTCGCCCCAGTCGGTGAAGAAAGAACCGCTTTTCTAAGTTAACGACCTGCAACACCTTGCCCTTCCTAAAGTCTTGCGGCAACCAGATCCTGGGTAAAGGGGTGGCGAGGATCCTCCAGCACTTGGTCGGCCAATCCCTCCTCCACTACCTCCCCCTGGTACAACACCACAATTCGATCCGCCACAGCCCTCACGACCGAGAGATCGTGGCTTACTAGGATGAGGCTCATCCCCAACTGCCGCTTGAGGCGGCGCAGAGTATCCAGAAAGGTGGCCTGCACCAGCAAATCCAAACCGGTGGTGGGCTCGTCCAAAAGAACAGCCAGAGGCTTTTGGACTAAAGCTTTGGCAATCTGTACCCGCTGGCGCTCTCCTCCCGAAAGAGAAGCTGGGGGATCCCCGGCTCGCTCTAAAGGAAAATCGGCTCGCTCCAAAGCCTCCTGCGCCTCCGCTTCCAGCACTCCAAACCGCCGTTCTCCTCTAAGGACAAGGGGCTCCGCAACATTAGTCAGGGCCGCAAAGCCCATGCGCAGGGCCTGGGCGGCATCCTGATAGACCATGGCCAGGTAGTGCCGCGCCGCAGGCTGCTCGTAGCGAGAGAGCAACAGCAGGTTACGTCCCTCCCAACCCGGCACGTTTAGCCGATACTCCCCCTGGGCTGTCTCCTGAAGGTAAAGGATCTTCAGAAGAGTAGTCTTGCCACTGCCGGAAGCTCCCACCACCCCCAGCACCTCTTGGGGATAGAGCTTGAGGCTGACGTTCTTAAGCGCCCAGCGATCCCCGTAGGCTTTGCAAACCTTGACCAGCTCCAGAAGGGGGGTCTCCTCAGCCATGCTCTTTCTCCACAAATAGAGGACCGCTCGTTTTCCCGGCCAGCAGCTTTTCCATATAGCCCTGGTCGGAGATTTCATAGGCCAAGCTGCCATCTTCTTGGGGAATGGCGTTGAGGAAGACGTGGCGGCAACCGCTGCGACGGCAGGATCCCAAAATGGGCTCCGGCTGGAAGGGCCGATCCACAAAGGCCAAGGGCTCCACCCGGGTGTAGGGAGGGACGGCATAGAGCCGCTTCTCCCGCCCGGCCCCAAAGAGGGTGATATGGGCTGCCAGATGCAGCTTGGGCAGATCCCAGCGGGGCAGAGGGCTGGGATCCATCCCATAGCGCCCATGGACCAGAACTGGGTAGGCCGCTCCCTTGCGGCTCTGGCCGTGGCGTAGGTGCTCCTCAAAAAGATCCACCCACAGCAGGCTATAGTCGCCCAGAGCATGTAGCTCCCGCGCCCTGGCGTCAGAGGGCTCCACATAGCGCAGAGGCTCAGGGATGGGAACTTGCAGGATTAGGATTTGACCTTCTTGGAGCCGCTCCTCGGGGATGCGGTGGCGGCTTTGGATGAGGGTGGCCTCCAGCGTGTCGGTGGTTGTTCGAGCGCCGCTGACCTGGGCAATGAAGCGGCGCAAGTTGGCGGCATTGACAGAGTCATCGGCCCCCTGGTCAATGACCTTCACCACGTCCTGCGGCCCCACCAGGCTGAGCGTAAGCTGCAATCCCCCTGTGCCCCAGCCGCGAGCCAGCGGCATTTCCCGGCTAGCAAAGGGAACTTGATGGCCCGGTATGGCCAGGGCCTTGAGAACCTTGCGCCGAATTTCTCGCTTGGCCTCCGGATCCAGGTAGGCATAGCTATGCTTGGGTTTCAAGGGAGGCCTCCTTTTGGAAGTGGCTCATCCAGTTGCTGAGAAAGGTTACGCAGTGGGGTAGCTTGTAGTGGAGGGCAAAGCCGGAGGCCTCCACGGGATCCGTATGCACCAGGACAAACTCCTCGCTGCGAGCCGGATGGCTGGGGCGATCCATTTCCAAATCCAGCATGGCGCCAGCGATGGCCCGCCCCTCGTTCCAACCCAGGCTAGCGGCAAAGCCCAAGCGGTATCCTTTTTCTCCGTGTCCCACCACCTCAGTAAAGACCAGGCGGATCCGCCCCAGGCGAAAGCTTCCCCCCCGCACAGGATGAAAGGCGCGTACCTCGAGATAGCCCACGCCCAACTCGGCAACCGTTGGGTGGGTGTGGACGTTGTAGGCGCGCATGGCGCTGTAGGCCAGAGCCAGAAGTCCCCCCGTATCTCCCCTGGCCAAAGCTTGCAGGCGGTGGGCCCGCGGCGCTGGAAACAGCAGTGGCTGCCGCGTCAAGTCGGGAATCTCTTCCCCTGGAGCAGGGCTACTGGCTTGCTGCTCTGCCGTGGGATCTTCTTCCAGCAGACCTTGCTCCCTCAGCCAGCTGCGCACAGAAGGATAGTGCTGGGCAGCAGCCACGGCCGCCGGCTCTAGCGGGGGGCTTTCAGAAAAGCCCAAAAGACGCAGGCTGTAGTCTAGGGTGGGCCCCAAGACCTGGCCGCCGGGAATGCTCTTGAAAGCCGAGGAAAGCCGACGCACCAGCAGGAGATCTTCCTTTTTCTGCAGCTGGGCTTTCCCTAGGCGGGGGAGAGTAGTCCGGTGTGCTCTCAGAAGCAGCAGGGCCTCGTAGAGGTCCCCCCCTGTCTGCACAAGGGCAGTGGCCGCCAGCTCCGGAGCCCACAGCCCCGCCTCTGCCATCACATGATCCAGGAGATAGGGCAGCCCAGCCAGCTGCTTTGTCCGGCCTCGCCTGCTTTTGGCTTCTGCCGCTGACAACAGCTCGCGAAAAAGGGCCTCGGCATTGAGAATGGCCTCTTGGCTGCCCCGCGCTACGACATAGCCCATCCACCCACCTCCACGCTTCGGGGTAAGCCTACCACTTGGGGGCCGTCAGTTAACAGGATGTCCACTCCCAGCGGGTAGGCCAGGATCTGGGAGCGCAGCTGCCAAAACAGAGAGGGCAAGCCTACAGCCAACTGGATCTCCCCAGCTATGCCGGGCCCTCTGAGCAACACAGGGGATCCCCGGCCCAAGGGGGCCCCCAGGATAAGGGTCGCTCCCGCTTCAGGCTCAAGGTGGGTGCCTCTTTTGAGAGCCAAAAGGCTGTCTGGGCCAGCGGGCAAACTCTCCAGCTGCTCGGCAAAGACAAAGTCAGCAGCCTCCAAAGCCACAGGCCGGGGATCCTGCCCACGCAAATCCGACAGCAGCCAGCTTGGCGCCCAAACCCCTACATTGCCATCCACCAGCGTCAGCCCAATGAGGCGAAAGGCTTGGCGAAGGGAGCGAGCGGGAAAGCTCTCCAGACGGCCAGGGTAGCTCAACGCCCTAACCAACGCCCGGAAGACCTGCTGGCTTTGCTTTTCTGCCAGTCCCGGTGTGGGGCCGTAGGCTTTGGACATCCCCAGGCTCACAGAGTCTCCACCTCCAGGCGAGTTGCAGCTACCTTGCGCCAGAGGCGCTCGTCTTCTTCTTGAAGATCCTTCTGAGCCGCTAGCGCCAAAGCCTGGATCTTCTCCACAGCAATTCCCGCCTGCAGAGCGGCGTCTAGGTAGGCCAGGGCGCGCGCCAGACGCGGCTTTTCCCCCAGCACCATCCCGTATCCTTCTACTCCCTTTTTTGGAAAGCGCAGCCAGACCTCGTAGACCAGCACTTCTCCCACGTAGAAGGGCGTCCCCGTGCGGGAGTCCTCAAAGGGGAGCGCCAGCAGCCCTGCCCCTTCCCTGAGCTTTTGGCTGGATCCCAGAGCAGGCCTGACCTCCCGCGCCAAAGCCAGCACCTCCTTCTCGGGGGCCTCCTGCAACAGCTCTAGCATCTCAAGGGGCTGCATCCCAGCCTCCTAAATCAAGGTCTGGCGGATCCGCGCCGAAACTTTGTCAATCGTAAATACAGCCAGCAGAATCAGGAGAACGACCGTGGCCGCATCTTGAAAGCGAAAGGCTCGTATGGTCTGCATCAAATCAAACCCAATGCCCCCTGCCCCCACCAAGCCCAAGACCGTTGCCGAGCGCACGTTAGCCTCAAAAAGGTAGAGAGTACTGGAGTAAAAGGCAGGAGCCACTTGTGGCCAGAAGCCATAGGCGATAACCAGGAGAGGGTGGGAACCTGTAGCCTCTACCGCCTCCACCTGCTTCATATCTACTGTCTCGATGGCCTCTGAGAGGAGCTTGCCTGCCACACCCGCCGTGTGCAGGGTCAAAGCTAGGATCCCTGGCAAGGGTCCTAGGCCAATTGCGGCCACAAAAACCAATGCCAAGACCAGTTCATTGAGCCCCCTGAGGACATCCATGAGCCCGCGCACAAGCAGGTAAACCGCAGGGGAACGCATGACATTTCTGGATCCCAGGAAGGCCAAGGGAACCGTGAGAAAAGTGGCCAGGAAGGTGCCCCAGAGGGCCATCATCAGGGTTTGCAACAGGGAGTAAAGGAAGTTGGGCAAGAAGTAAAAGCTGGGAGGAAAGAAGCGAGCCAAGAAGGCCGCACTCCTCCCCAAGCCAGCTAACAACTTTCCTGGCGAGATCCCGGCAGGCTCCGCCGTCAGCAAGAGAGCGAGAAAAACCCCCCCATACAGCACAACCGTGCTCAGCTCCCTGCGCTTAAGCTCTGCTGGCAGGGGGGGAAGTCTCCTAGAGTTGGCACTCAGGTTTCTTAAGAGCATCGTTGACCTTGCGGAAGGGATCGTAATCTGCGTCGCTAGCCGGCTCAAAGCCCTTCAGCCCACGAGCCTCCAGCCATTTCTGACCCTCCGGCGTGTTTTCGTACTCCAGATAGACCGTGCGCAAGGCCTCCTTGAGATCCTCTGGCAGATCTTTACGGTAGGCCCAGGGAGAGGAAGGAATGGGATCCGATCTCCAGATGACCTCAAAGTCCTCTATGCCTTTGATCTGCCCCTTGTTGGTGGCAAGGCTGATCCCGGTATCCCAGGTTACACCAACGGGAATGGTTCCCTGAGCTATCCCCAAGATGACCGACTCGTGGTTGCCAGCAAAAACCACCCGCTTGAAATACTCCTTGGGCTTGATTTTGGCCTCAAGACAGAAGTGGGCCATGGGCACCTTGAAGCCAGAGGTGCTCTCTGGGTCGACGAAAGCAAAATCTTTGCCCTTGGCGTCTTCTAGAGTTTTGATGCCACTGCCTTTCTTGGAAAGTATCAAGGAGTGATAAACGGTACCCGAGCGCAGCGAGTCCTCTTTCACGAACGCTTCAATGGGAGCGTTGGCCTTTTCAATGGCATCTACGTAGGAGCCAGGGCCGTAGAAAGCTACGTGAGTTTGGCCTTGTGCCTGGGAGACCATCACCGCCGTGTAGTCACTGCCCACAAACAGGCGGACGGGGATCCCCAGTTTTTGTTTGAGATAATCCAAAAAGGGAGCATAGCGAGCTTCGTAATCGGCAGCACTCTCCACCGGTACTTCAGCAATCACCAGCTCCTTGGGCCAGTTTTGCTTCTGAGCCAGCCCTGGAACCCAGCTGGAAATTCCCATGAGGAAGGCAGCAAGGAACAGAATTTTTCTTCTCCGCATAAGGTTTTCTCCTTTGCAGTTAACTTGCGGTTGAAGGTGGATCTTGTTAGACCATCAAGGTTGAGGAAAACCATTCGCTTGCCTCGTGGGTTTCCTTCTCCCCAAAGTAGAGCTCCTTTTCCTTTTCAGAGGTAAAATCGGAAAGCGGCCCATTGAAGAAAACCTGGCCCTCCTTGAAAGCAACGACTCGATCGGCGTAATGGCGCACCATTTCTAGGTGGTGCAGGGTAACCAGCAACGGAATCCCCTGGCGGCGCACCGCTCCCAGCAGCAGCTCCATAATTACCTTTGCATTTTTAGGATCCAAAGCCGAAATGGGCTCGTCGGCCAGAATCAGGGCTGGCTCCTGGATCAAGGCGCGAGCAATACCCACTCGCTGCTGCTGCCCCCCTGAGAGAGCGTCGGCCCTTTGCCAGGCATGCTCTAGCAACCCTACCTCTTCCAGCAGCTTTTCCGCCTTGGCCAAATCCTGAACAGAAAAGTGCTTGAAAAGACCCCGAATGGGACTCAGGTGAGGCAGACGCCCAACAAGAACGTTTTCCAGAACCGTCAGGCGCCCGATGAGTTGAAAGGTCTGGTAGACCATGGCCGTGCGCCTGCGCAGCTGTTGCAGGGCATCCCTTTGGCCTTCATGGAGAGGAAGAGAATCAACCCAAACTTTTCCGCCGCTGAGCTTGACCATCCCTTTCAAAAGCCTAAGAAAGGTCGACTTTCCTGCTCCCGAAGGTCCGATCAAGGCCACAACCTGCGCTCCATCGCCAAATAGGTCAAGGTAAACCTCCCTTAGGGCAACCTTGTTTTTGAAGGCAACCCAAAGGTTCTCGACTTGGATGCGCATAAGCTACCTCACGGCGGGAAAACCGGTAACAAACTTAGCAGATTGGCCTGATACTGAGGTTAAAACCAAGTTAAGCTTTGCTGGCCTGGGCAGCAGGACTTCTCAATGGCTTCTCGAAACTGGCTTTGGCCTGGAGGGCGCTCTTGGAGGTACCCCTGGGAGAGCTTGCTCTGCTATCCTGCTAATAATCTCGATTGATTTTCTGCCAAACCCTTATGGCTGCTGCTGTGATCTCGGGCCTCTCTTGGCAGTCCCCCAGAGCCCTTTCACCGGAGGAGATGGCTTGGTTAGGCAGCCTCACCTACAATGAGCAGGGCCTGATCCCGGCCATCGTGCAGGACTACCTGGACGGAACAGTGCTGATGATGGCCTGGATGAACCGGGAATCGCTGCAAAAAACCCTGGAAACAGGCCGCACCTGGTTCTGGAGCCGCTCGCGGCAGGCGTTGTGGCCCAAGGGGGAAACTTCTGGCCATGTGCAGTGGGTCAAGCAAATCCGCTACGACTGCGACGGCGACGCGCTGGTGATCTTGGTGGAGCAGGTGGGAGATGCAGCTTGCCACACGGGGGCGCGCAGTTGCTTCTTCCGCCCACTGCCAGGGGATCAAAGGGATCCCATCCCGGCAGCAGATACTCTGTCTCAGGTGTTTGCCGTGGTCAAGGCCCGCCAGGCGGATCCCCGTCCCGATTCCTACACCAGCAGCTTGCTAGCCAAGGGGGAAAATGCCATTTTGAAGAAACTTGGCGAGGAGACGGCTGAGGTGGTGATGGCGGCTAAGGATCAAGACCGCGTGGCTTTGGCCCGTGAGGTGGCCGATCTCTGGTACCACTGCCTCGTGGCTCTTGCTCATTATCAGGTGGATATTAAGGATGTCTATCGCCAGCTCCAAGCCCGCCGTTCCGCCAAGTGAAAGGGCCGTGTCCTCCGAAGGCGGCGCCCCTGATCTTCTGGATCCCTCTCTGGACAAAGCCCACCTGGATTTGCGAGCCACGCGGTGTGGACAAGTGGATCTGGAGACGGATCGGGAGACCTTGGCCCGTTACCTAAGAGGCCACGCCCAGTGGATCCAGCGGTGCTTTAGGCCGTTGCAGGTGGAAGCTTTGTCCGCCGAGACCTACCGGCTGCAGTTTTTTCGCATGGGCGGCCTTGGGTTTGAGCTGGAGCCCAGTTTTGGGGTGAGGATCTGGCCGGATGAAGATTACCGGTTTCGCCTGACCTCGATTGAGTTGCCCGGCGATGAGGGAATGCCTTACCGGGTCAGCTGCCAAGCCGATTTCCGGCTGGAGGAGCTACAGGGATCCCTGAAAGACCTGCCCACAACTCGTGTTCACTGGTCTCTTCATCTGGAGATTGGGCTGGCTTTGCCCAGGTTTTTGCAGGTTCTGCCCCGCAAGTTGGTTTATCGGGTGGCCCATCAAGTGGTGCAGCAGGTAACCCGGGGTATGAGTGACCGCCTCACCCACAATGTGTGCAGCGATTTCTATCGCTCTATTGGGTGTCCCGATCACCCCTATCGCTTAATTGCAGTGGAAGACAAAGCGTGATATCTTAGGCGCCAAGTAAGTTGCCGGTCAGCTTTCGAGTAGTGCTCCGGCAACCGGCGATGGAGTTCGCCGCAACCGCCTCACTTGGAATTTTTCTATAGAGGAAGAGGGTTCTAACCTCAAAAGCTGAGGCTGATGACTCCTACACTTCTGGGCAAGTCCAGGGGGTAGGGGTCTTTGGCTTTGTTTGAGGCCCCACCCTGCGGACGCGATGGTGCTCCCGCTCCTGACGCGGATGGCTTTTTCTCCCTGGGCTGCCCTTCAACACCCTGACGACAAGGAGATGAGGATCTGGTGATGCTGGGCAGTTGGCTGTGGATCTTGGTGATGGGCTTTTTTGTCGGCCAAATCGTGGGTCGGCTGGGGATGCCCCCCCTGCTGGGGATGATCCTCGTGGGGATCTTGCTGGGAGAGGTCTTGTCTCCCGAGGTGCTGGCAGCGGCAGGGGATCTGCGGCTGGTGGCGGTGATGATCATTTTGATGAAGGCGGGCCTGGGGCTGGATCGGGAGAAGCTGGTCCAGCAAGGGTCTGTAGCCCTGCGGCTGGGGTTTTTGCCGGCAGCCTGCGAGGCGGTGGCGGTGGCCCTGTTGAGCACTGGGATCCTGGGGTTAGACTGGCCTACCGGTTTGCTGCTGGGCTGTGTGATCGGGGCGGAGTCGCCGGCTGTGATCGTGCCGGGGATGTTGCGCCTCAAAAGCCTGGGCTGGGGGGTGGCCAAGGGGATCCCGGATGCTATTTTGACCGGCAGCGCCCTTTCCGACGTACTGCTGTTGTTGGGGTTTAGCCTGTTGCTCAGCTTTTTGGGCCAAGGATCCGCCGCGAGCGTTCGCTTAGGAAGCCTGGAGCTGTCGCCGCTGCAGTGGCTGCCGTTCCAGGTGGTGATGGAGATCCTGCTGGGCGTGGCTGTAGGCTACCTGGGGGCGCGGGTTCTGGTGTCGCTGCTAACCCAACAAAACTGGACTCGCAACAGCGTGCAGGAAGTGCTGCTGGCTGCCTGTATGGCCCTGGGCTTGGTGCTGGCGCCGCAGGTGTGGCCCTATTTTTCCGGCTATTTGGCGGTGATGGCCATGGGGTTTTTTCTGATTGAGCTGGATGCCCCTTTGGCGCGGCGGCTGCGGGGTGGGTTCGATGCCCTCTGGACGGTGGCGGAGATCGTGTTGTTTGTGCTGTTGGGAGCGTCGCTGGATCTGGGGGTGCTGGGATCCGTGTTTTGGCCGGGCTTGCTGCTCTTGACCTTGAGTCTGCTGCTGGGGCGGGGCCTGGGTTGGTGGCTTTCCACTCTGGGAAGCAATTGGAACGGGCGGGAGCGGCTGTTTTTGCTACCGGGCAACATGGCCAAGGCGACGGTGCAGGCGGCTATTGGTGGGATCCCTTTGGCCCAAGGGATCCCCGGTGGGGAGATCATTTTGGCTTTGGCGGCTCTGTCGATTTTGGTCACGGCCCCCCTGGGTGCTTGGCTGACCCAGGTGTGTGCTCCCCGGCTTTTGGAAAAAGGAGAGGTGGATCCCACCAAGGTAGGCAGCCAGGGCAAGGTGAGCTTTTTGGCAGCGGTGGACACCTCCCCTTTGGCCGAAGCCGTGCTGCGCAAGGTGGCCGATTTGGCGCGGCGGGTGGATGGGGAAGTGATTGTGTTGCATGTTACCGATGAGCCGCAGGGGAAAGGGGTAGAACTGTTGCGGCAACTCACCCAGCGTCTTTTGGCGGACATTCGCCACCAGTTTTGCTTGGCCTCGGGGCCCTTGGCAGAGACCATCGTAACCCTAGCTCAGGAGCGGCAGGTAACCGACATCGTCATGGGCAAGCGGGGCCACCGCGGCTGGGAGCAGGTTTTGGTGGGATCCACTTCCCAAGCGGTGTTGGAAACCAGCCCGATTCCGGTAATTTTGGTAGAGGAAGAGGACTTCAAGAGAAGCAGGATCCCTATCTCTGAGGGCAGAAAAAGCTAAGGATCCCACCTTTTCCGTAGGAAGTTCTGGGAACACAGTTCAAGGAGAATAGATGCGCTTGCAATCGGTGTGGGCTTACCTAAACCATGGCTTGGTCTCTCCCAGTTTGAGAGTTCCCTTTGCGGTTGCGTTGGGGGCTATTGGCGGATCCCTGAGTCGCTACTATCTATCCCTCTGGTTTGCGGAGCGATTTGGCCCTAGCTTTCCCTACGGAACCCTGATCATCAACTTATCGGGTTGTGTGGTCATGGGTTGGTTCATGACCGTGGCTATGGAACGCCCTGAGATCTCACCGGAAATTCGCCTGCTGTTCGGGGTGGGATTCCTGGGTTCCTACACCACCTTTTCTACCTATGAACTGGATACCTTTAGCCTCTGGCAGCAACATCGCTTTGCTGCTGGGCTTGTCTATTGGCTCGGTTCTTGCCTATTTGGAGCCTTGGCTATGGAGATTGGGATCCTGTTGGCACGATTGTGGCGATAACGTTTAACGTAACCCCTATCAATCAGCAATCTATCCATCCAAAAGCCAGGTGCAGCAACTGGTCATTTTGGGCAATAACTTTTTTCTTAAAAGCACCGGGATCCCCACTAGTCAACCCCCTGGAATTTCTTATCTTAAGGAGCACTCTTCACCAAAGCAATATACAGTTTTTCCAGCGTTACTCACTACAGCCAATGCCAGCCAATCTCTTGCCTGACAAGGATCCCACTTCACTGTAGACCTTATGTGAAGCGGAAAAATCTGTAACCATGACAATCGCAACAGCCCAAAGACAAAAGGGATACAAGTATGCTAGATGATGAACCAGAAGTTTATAAATTGGATATTTACATCGGCGAGTCAGACCGTTGGCAAGGGAAGCCTCTCTACCTGGCTCTGCTGGAGCTAGGTCGTCAGCGTGGGCTAGCTGGTGGTACTGTGGTGCGAGCTATTGCTGGCTTTGGTCGAAACAGTCATATTCGCAGCAGTAACCTTCTAGAGCTTTCCACAGATCTGCCCATTTTGGTAACTTTCATCGACACGCCGGAAAAAATCAAAGCCTTTCTACCGGAAGTAAAAACTCTGATGCATGACGGTCTAGTTACTTGCCATAGGGTACAAGTATTCCATCATGTTCCTCATCAACAACAATAGTCCAGATCTGAAAATAGATTCCCCATTGCCAAGGAGCTGGTTATGCCCGATTCCCCTTCTGCCCTGCGCTTTATTGTTTTGCTGGGGATCGTCAGCCTCTGCGCCGATGCCACCTACGAAGGGGCACGCAGCATTTCTGGAGCTTTTTTGGGATCCCTAGGGGCCAGCGGCACGGTGGTGGGCCTGGTGGCCGGCGGGGGGGAGCTATTGGCCTATGGCTTGCGGTTGGGGGTGGGCTATTGGAGCGACCAGCTGGGCAGGGATCCCGCGCACCGCAGTCGGGGTCACTGGCGGCTCACCACCTTGGGCTATGTCATCAACACAGCGGTGATCCCGGCTTTGGCCTGGGCGGGCAGTTGGCCTTGGGCCGCCGTGCTGCTCTTGGCCGAGCGGACGGGCAAAGGGATCCGCACCCCGCCGCGGGACGTGTTGCTTTCTCATGCAGCCCTGCAGGTGGGACGGGGCTTGGGGTTTGGCCTGCATGAGACCCTAGATCAAATTGGGGCGGTGGGGGGGCCGCTGTTGGTGGCGGCAGTTCTGAAAGTCGGCTATGGCTTCCGGGGTGGGTTTTTGGCCTTGGGGATCCCGGCGGCAATAGGACTGGGGGTTTTGGGGCTGGCGCAATGGCTCTATCCCAGCCCACGAGACTTCGAGCCGGAGCCGGAGATGACCTCGGCAAAAGGCTTGCCCAGAGTTTTCTGGCTGTATCTTTTGGCAGCAGCCTGTGTGGCTATGGGGTTTGCGGATTTTCCCCTCATTGCCCTGCATCTGCAACAACAGTCAGGGAGCGATGGGGCAGGGATCCCTTTGCTCTATGCCCTGGCCATGGGGGTGGATGCCCTAGCAGCCCTGGGCTGTGGCTGGCTGTTTGACCGCGTGGGGCTGTGGAGCCTGCTGGGAGCGGTGGCGGTATCGGCTGGATTTGCGCCGCTGGCCTTTTCCGGTACCTATGCTCTGACGGTGCTGGGCATGGTGCTCTGGGGGATTGGTTTGGGGGCCCAAGAATCCATCATGAAGGCGGCGGTGGCCGGTATGGTAGCTCCCGAGACGAGGGGCTTTGCCTTTGGCCTGTTTACCAGTGTCTATGGATTGGCTTGGTTTGTGGGCAGCGCCCTGATGGGGGTGCTTTACGATTTCTCCCTGACTGGCTTAGTGCTCTTTTCGGTAGTCACTCAAGGGCTGGGGGCGGCTATCCTGCTGGCTCTAGTGTCCAGGAGGCAGGCCGAGGTGGGCTGATGAAAAGCCCCTGCACCAGATTACGGTGCAGCTCTTCGGGGGTTTCGTTTGTGCTAGTGGTGAGGAGCACCATCCCCTCAGGTTTTGGGCCACCTCCAGGAGCTTTTGTCAGAACCCGATTTTCAGAACTGATCCTTCATACCGCGCAGCCGGGCAAAAACCCGCACCGGATCCTGAGCTCCGGTGGCTGCCTGCAAAGCCGGCTGATCCCAACGCAAGAAGGGATTGGTGCGGCGTTCCTCGCCCATAGTGCTGGGTACTGTTGGGGATCCCGATTGGCGCAGGGCAGCCACCTGCTGATAACGCGCCTGCAGGTCGGGGTTGTCTCCATCCACTGTCAGGGCAAACCTGAGATTGTTCAAGGTGTATTCGTGGGCACACCACACCCGTGTGGCTTCCGGCAACTGCCGCAGTTGATCCAGGGATCCCACCATCTGCTCCGGCGTGCCTTCAAACAGCCGCCCGCATCCCCCGGCAAACAGGGTATCGCCACAGAAGAGATCCCCACTCTCGGAAAAGTAGTAGGCAATATGGCCGCGGGTATGGCCGGGCACAAACAGCACCTTTGCTAGCCGACCCGCAAACTCCACTGTTTCCCCTGCCTTGAGCTCCACCGTCTGGCCGGGGATCCGCCCCCGATCCACCTGGCTGCCATAGACTCTGGCACGGGGATAGCGCTCCAAAAGCTGTCGGTTGCCCCCCACGTGGTCGTGGTGGTGGTGGGTGTTGAAAATGGCCACCAACTCCGCCCCCAGCTCGGCCAGCTTTTCCAACACGGGCTCAGCCACTGCCGGATCCACCACGGCTGCTGTTGCAGTGTCGGGATTGTGGAGCAGGTAGATGTAGTTATCGCGCAGGGCAGGCAACTGGAGAACGCGCATGGCTCGGCTAACTCTCAAAAATGGCCTGTTCTACGTCTTGCCGGCTGAGGGAATAGGGAAAAGATAAAGTTTTCGTGTTGCCGTCTGGGTAGGTGTATCGCACCCAAATGCTGGTTTCTTCCAGGCGCAAAATGGCTTTCCAGCCAGGCCGTTCGCAAAACCACTGCTCCACATCCTGCGGATCGCGGGTGCAGCCCTGATCCTCCAGCCAGCGTTCGATGGTGTGGAGCGGGTGATTGTACAGGGGCGTGGTTGCAGGAGGCAAAGGCATGGCGAGATTCAAGAAAAGCAATCAAACCCTAGAGTCAACGGGCTATGTTCATTCAAGCACTCCTGATCCAGAATCCGAAAACTCGATCCCAATGTCCTACCGAAGAGGGCAGGAAATGCTCGCAGAATCAGCTTGCCCCACTCTCTCGCAGCCAAGCGAGGACACCTGCCAGTAGCAAACACACGACTAGGGTGGATCCCATCAGCAGCAGGGCACAAAGCTCACCAGGTGAAAGTGGGCGGGTTTCCATGCGCAGCTCTAGAGAATCGGCACCAAGGGATCCCGGCATGCCCAGAGATCCCGTGTTGGCGGTCACCGCCCGTAAGCTGGCATCGTAGATGGCCCGTTTCGCCGGGTTGCTAAGGACAAGGTAGGCCTCCTGCAACTCTTGGAAGCAGCGAATGGCCACTTCCGGAGCCAGGGGAGAAGTATCGGGATGGTAGCGCTTGCTCAATTGCCGGTAGGCCCGCCGGATGGCCTCAGGAGATGCCCCTGGAGACAGACCCAGCCGTTGGTAGTAGGTGAGGGAAGTCAAGGAGCGCATGCAACCTATGGAGGAGCAAGACTACAGGGGCAGCAAAACCGCTTTCAGGGGAGCACAGCTCTAGTCCAGTGTAATCACTCGCGCAGACACCGGGATCCCTGCAGCAAGCCTCTATTCTTCCTCATCCTCTTCAGACTTAGCTTTGGGATAGTAGAAACCGGTGTTGCGACCGCTGAGAATGGCGCGCCCAATGGTCATGGCTCGCTGGGCCTGGAGCTTAGCTTTGCCCAGCCAGACGGCGTAGCGCCTGCGACTGCGGGCTTTAGAAGTTTTCTTCTTAGGAACAGGCATGGCTTCGCACAAAAACACAGCCTTACTAGGCTAGCATTGAGGCTGCGCTGCCGATCCCAGCTTTATTCAGGCAAGTAGCCTATCAGTGGTTGACCAAAAGGCGCGGCAAGCCCCGTCCTTCAGGGCAGGGAAGGATAGCGCCGACCGTAGCCGACGCCCTTTAAAAACGCAGTGTCGGCCATGTGAATATCGTTGTCATCACGCATAGGCCAAGAATACGAT
>NZ_JBSSAH010000043.1:0-25383 GCF_054058415.1 Thermostichus sp. MS-CIW-38
CTGCTTGGCGATGGTTGACTGAACGAGTTACTTGTCAAGGTTCTGGGGCGCCGGGGCTGGGTGGCCTTGTGGCGCTTTACTACCCTATCCCCACCCCCACCACCCCGTCAAGATATCCAACCCAAAATTTTTGGCAAGTTTTTGGCGAGAATAGCAGGGAAAAGAAGAAATAAAACTGTTTGAATATTGACATTCTGACTGCAGAGTTAATAAGATGGTTGCGAGGGTCAGGTTTCGGAGAAACTATGATGCTGACTTTGCGCAAGCGGGAAGAGAGGGGTCATGTCAAGCTCAGTTGGCTTGATACTTACCACTCATTTTCTTTTGGAGAGTACTACGACCCTCGCTACATGGGCTTCCGGGCTTTGCGGGTGATTAACGATGACCGAATCAGCCCGAGTGCTGGCTTTCCGACCCATGGGCACCGGGACATGGAGATCGTTACCTATGTTTTGGAAGGGATCCTTGAGCATAAAGACAGCTTGGGCACGGGATCTGTGATTCGTCCTGGTGAAATTCAACGGATGACGGCAGGCACAGGGATCTGGCACAGCGAGTACAACCACTCGGCAGATGAGGAGGTTCATCTGCTGCAAATTTGGATTTTGCCGGAGCAGGAAAACCTGCAGCCCAGCTATGAACAAAAAGCGACGGGTTTGACAGAGCATCCCAATGAGTTTTGTTTAGTTGCCTCTCGAGATGGGCGCCAGGGATCCGTGATTGTGCATCAGGATGTGAATCTCTATGCGGGGTTGATTGAGCCGGGACGCACCATTCACCGACACTTGGATGAGAAGCGCTACGGATGGCTGCAGATAGCTCGGGGCGATGTGACCCTGGATGGCTTGTTTTTGCGAGAAGGAGATGGCGTGGCTATTGCTAGGGAAAGCGAGCTCAACCTTTTCAGTGAAGAAGGGGCTGAGGTGCTGCTGTTTGATTTGGCCTGAGGATGACTTTTGGCTGAATTCTGGCTGTTTGCCTTGAGCTTATAGTCGTTTTAGGCTGGGGTGAAGCGACTGAACTGCTGAGAAGAGCCTTCTGGCTCCGTACATTCAACGTTTTAGGCGCGGGTGCAGTGTCCTAGTTGGAATCGAAATGACCATAAGTCTTTTGGGATCTCAACTTTTTCTTCTGCTTTCAAGTACTTTCAGGAGGAGAAGTGGATCCCTTCTTCGAGGTTTTGCTGAGTGAATTGAGAAAGAACTTGCTGCCAAAGGTGGCCAGTCTGGGATCCCTTTCCCTTGACGTGTAGAAGGCGGGCTCCTTCCTGCTGGGGATGGGGCTGTAGGCGCAGCCAGAGGTAGGTCGCAGGCAGATGGCGGAGGTACTGGGGCCACTCAATAGCGGTGATCCCACCTTGGCTCCAAAGTTCTTCTAGCCCTAGGTCTTCTAGGAGTGTGGATTCTTTCCCACCGGCGCGAGCGGCAGAAGAGGTCTCTAGGCGGTAGAGATCGCAATGGAAAAGAGGGATCCGTCCGGTGTGGTATTCCTGCACCAGCACGAAGGTGGGGCTGTCGATGGGTTCAGGGATCCCCAAGCCCTGCCCTAGTCCCTGCACAAAGGTGGTTTTGCCGCTGCCCAGATTACCTTCGAGAAGAGTGACCAAGCCGGAAGTGGAGCCGAGGCTGCGGCTGGGAGGGGGAGATTTTTGTTGACCTGAAGGGGCGAGGAAGCCAAGGGCGGCTTGAGCTACGAGGGCCCCTAGTGATTGGGTAGCAGCGGCGGATGGCAGCAGCAGAGGGGAGGCTTGCTGCCAGAGCTCTTCATTCTGTTCGCTGGCCATGGCTTACAACTCCTTTGGGGCGGGGATCCCAGGCGAGGAAGTTGCCTCGTTTGGGTGAACAGAAACGCGTTTGGGAGCTGTCAAGATTGCGGCCAGGCCTGCTCCAATGAGCAACAGGCTCACCCCCTGCGCCACCCGCAGGGATCCCAGCATGAGGCTATCGGTGCGCAGGCCTTCGATCCAGAAGCGCCCCAGGCTGTACCCCACCAGGTAGAGGCCCAAGAGGGTGCCGGGGGGAAGCTGGCGCCGGTAGCTTAAAAAGAGCAGGAGCCCGAAGAGACCAAAGTTCCAGAGGGATTCGTACAAAAAAGTGGGATGGACGCGCGATCCATCAGGCAGCTGCAGTTGTACCCACAGAGGGCTATCCGGAGGCAACACCTTTCCGTAGGCTTCGTTGTTGAAGAAGTTGCCCCAACGTCCGATCCCCTGACCAAGGCTGAGGGAGGGAACAAGGCAATCGGCTAGCAACCAAAAACTCAGCCGGTGCCGCCGGGCGAACAGGTAAAGCGCCGCACTGCCGCCGATCAAGGCACCGTGAATGGCAATGCCCCCCTGCCAGAGGGCCAAGACCTGCCACCAAGGGCCATCTCGATAGCGTTCCCACTCAAGGGCCACATAGTACAGGCGAGCAAGGGGCAGGGATCCAACCACCAACCACACCAGCAGATCAGGCATGGAACTGGGGGGAAGGCCACGCCGAGCTGCCAGATGGCGAGCCAGGAGCAAGCCCAACACCATTGCCAGGCCGATCAATAAGCCATACCAGCGCAGGCTGAGCGGCCCCCAACTAAACACAACCGGGCCGGGGGATTGTAAGACCAAAGTCATGACCGTGGGGACATTCCTGAGCAGATCCCTTTAGCCCACTCTACCCGCTCTGCAAGGCTATGCAGAAGACCTGCCCTCACCCCCAGCCCCTCTCCCAGAGGGAGAGGGGAGTTAGGAACCGAGGCAAGGTACGAGCTGACTGCAGTTGGAGGGAGAGGGATCCGCTCAGAGCAAGGCGACAATGTTAGAATGCAGGCTCGATTTTCCACCACGACTCCTGGGGGGGATGCGGGTTATGGCCCGGAAAGCCGCTGCTGTGAACACTGCTGATGACTCGGACAAATTGAAGTCAGAAAAACGCAAAGCCCTGGAGCAGGTGTTAAGCCAGATCGAGCGGAATTTCGGCAAAGGGGCAATCATGCGCCTGGGAGATGCCACCCAGATGCGGGTGGAGACCATACCCAGTGGGGCCATCACCCTCGACTTGGCCTTGGGCGGAGGTTACCCAAAAGGGCGGATTATCGAAGTCTTTGGGCCGGAATCTTCTGGGAAAACTTCAATTGCCCTACATGCCATCGCCGAAGTGCAAAAACAAGGGGGAACGGCAGCTTTTGTGGATGCGGAACATGCGCTGGATCCCACTTACGCAGCAGCTTTGGGGGTTGATATTCAAAACCTGTTGATCTCGCAACCGGATACGGGAGAGGCAGCTCTGGAGATTGTCGATCAGTTGGTGCGCTCGGCAGCTGTGGATATCGTGGTGGTGGACTCGGTAGCAGCGTTGGTGCCCCGGGCTGAGATCGAAGGGGATATGGGAGATGCCCATGTGGGATTGCAGGCGCGCCTGATGAGCCAAGCGCTGCGCAAGATTGCCGGAAATGTCAGCAAAACCGGATCCATCGTTCTTTTCTTAAACCAATTGCGCTCCAAAATTGGCGGCATAGGCTATGGCCCCCAGGAGACCACCACCGGCGGCAATGCCCTTAAGTTTTATGCGTCGGTGCGGCTAGATATTCGCCGCGTTCAAACCCTGAAAAAAGGTGCGGAAGAATACGGGATCCGAGCGCGGGTCAAGGTGGTGAAAAACAAAGTTGCCCCCCCTTTCCGGCGGGCAGAATTTGACATCATTTTCGGCCAAGGGATCTCCAACATCGGCTGCATTATCGATCTGGCCGAGGAGATGGGCATTCTCAAGCGCCGCGGCTCTTGGTACAGCTACAAGGAGGAAAATGTTGCCCAAGGAAGGGACAATCTGGTTGTCTACTTGAAGGAAAACCCAGAGCTCCTAGCGGAGGTGGAAGCGGCTGTGCGGGAGAAACTTTCTGCGGGGGTGACGGTTTCCGCCAGCCGGCCGGCAGCGATGGAGGAGGGAGAGCAGGAAGAGAATGAGGATGCGGTCTTTGTAGAGGAAGAGTTCTGAGGGAGCAGCTAGCTGTTCAGGGAGCGCTTCCTGAGCGAGATCGCCGCTGGCGCAGGGCCTCGTAGAGCAACAACCCCCCCGTCATAGCGACGTTCAGAGATTCGACACCCTCGGCCATCGGGATCCGCACCTGGGCATCGGCCTGTTGGATGGTCGCTTCTCTCAGGCCAGCCCCTTCGTTGCCCAGGAGAAAAAGGGTAGGGCGGGTGAGATCTTGATCCCAGTAGCAGTTTGCTGTGGGGGAGAGGTTAGCAGCCAAGACTTGGATCCCGTGGCAACGGCAGCTCTGGATCCAGGCGGCTAGGTCGGGCACGACTTGGGGCGGACGGCGAAACCACTGGCCGGCAGAGGCCCGCAAGACTTTGGGGTTTTCGGGATCGACGCTGTCTGCGCTTAGCCAAAGGCCGTCGGCTCCTGCGGCGGCCACGACTCGGATTAGGGATCCCAAATTGCCTGGATCTTGCAGCGTTTCCACCACGAGGCCCAAACGTACCCCGGACAAGGGGGGAGAGGGAATCTGCCGACTGACGGCCACGGCCACGGCTCCTTCGGGAGACTCGGTGGTACAGAGCGCTGCCATGACTTCTGAGCTGACGGCCTGCCGCCGTAGACTCTTGGGCAGATTGGCCAGCAATTGTGGGTAACGCTCAGCCCACTCAAGCGTGTAGCAGAGAGCCTGCAGGGGCCAGCCAACTCGCAGGGCTTCTTCGATGAGGTGGGATCCCTCCACCAAAAAGGCGCCCTGTTCCCGCCGGCCTTTGCTGCGGTGCAACTGCCGCAACTTGCGGATCCAGGGGTTTTTCGGACTGGTCAGCAGCTCAGAAGCCATGTGGCAATGGTTAAGGTACTCCCCAAGTCTTCGGCGTTGCTGCCCTCACCCCCAGCCCCTCTCCCAGAGGGAGAGGGGAGTTAGTAACCGGAGCGGCGCAGCCGTTGGATAAAAAATCCATCCCGATCCTGCCGGTGGGGCCAGATGAGCAGGGGATCCCCTTCAGCAGCCCAATTGGGGTGGCTGTCGAGAAAGGCTTGAATGATCTCCTCGTTTTCGGCAGGATGCAGCGTACAGGTGGCGTACACCAACACTCCGCCCGGCTTAAGCCAACGGGCTGCCACCTGCAGAAGCTGAGCTTGCAGGTGGGCCAATTCAGGGATCCGCTCTGGAGTCTGCCGCCAGCGAGCGTCAGCATGGCGGTGCAAGGTGCCTAGGCCGGAGCAGGGGGCATCCAGCAGTACGCGGTCAGCACTCTGCCAGGGGGGCAAGGGGGCAGGGGGTAAGGACTCCGTCCCGCTGACGCGATCGGCAGCAGCGCTCAGGGATAACAGGTCGATGGCCAGGGGACGGATTGAGCTCAAGCCCAGGCGCTGCCTATTTTCCTCCAGGCGCCGCAGACGGTGGGGGTGGCGATCCAAAGCCCAGATTTCCCCCCGATCCTGCATGTGTTGGGCTATTTGGGTGGTCTTGCCGCCCGGAGCAGCGCAGCAGTCGATCACCCGCTCCCCTGGCTGGGGATCCAGCCAATGCACCACCTGCTGGGCACTGGCATCTTGAACGCTCCACCAACCCTGGGCAAAGCCGGGCAGGGCCGTGATGTCGCCGGCATGATCCTGAAGTCGCAAGGCACCCGGCACCTCGGAGATGGGGAGGGCAGGGATCCCGGCTGCTGCCAAGGCTTGAATGACTTTATTCACATCTGCCCGCAGTGGGTTGACCCGCAAATCCAGGTGGGGTGGCTGATTAAACCAAGCACACAACTGCTCCGTTTCCACCGGCCCCAGGCGCTCCCACCATAGGCTCACCAACCAGTCGGGAAAGCTGTGCCGGATCCCCAAAGCCTGAATTGGGTCGGCTGGCAGAGTGTCCTCGAGGGGCTTGAGGGGATCCTTCTCTGGCTGATCCAACACTTGCCGCTGGTAGGCGCGCAAGATGCCGTTCACCACCCCTGTCAGGGATCCCAGCCCCATCTGGCGGGCCAATTCCACGCTGGTATGGATGGCAGCACTGGCCGGGATCTGATCCAAAAAAGCCAGTTGGTAGAGGCCGAGATGCAAAATCAGTCGCAAATCGGGGGGCTGCTTGTGGGCAGGACGCTGGGCAAGGCAATCGATCAAGGCATCGAGGGTGCGGCGACGGCGGGTAATGCCATACACCAGCTCGCTGACCAGATGCCGGTCGGCGGGGATCAGGCTGCTGTTGGCCAACAAATGCCCCAGAACCAGGTCGGCATAGGCGTTTTGGCGCTCGATTTTCTGCAGAGCCAACAGAGCCAGTTGGCGCGCGTTCATAGTCATCTCAGGATGTTCTCCCATCGCGTCAGCGGTGTGGAGCACTTTAGGGTCTAGAGATCCAGATCTCCGCTGGAGCAAGGCCGCTCCCAGGCGATACTGGAAAAGCCCCTCAAGGGATCCCATCATGCCTTACTCAACTGCTTTTCTGGAGGTGATCCCCGCCATCGACCTTCTCCAGGGCCACGCCGTGCGCCTTTACCAGGGGGATTACGCCCAGGCAGAACAGGTAGCCGACGACCCGATCCAACAGGCCGAAGCTTGGGCGGCACAGGGTGCTCCTCGCCTGCATGTGGTCGATCTGGACGGGGCCAAAAGCGGGGATCCAGTCAACCTGCCCATCATTGAGCGCATTGTCCGCAGCCTGGCCATCCCGGTGCAGGTGGGGGGTGGGATCCGATCCCTGGAACGGGCGCGGCAGTTGCTGGAGCTGGGGGTGGATCGGGTGATCGTTGGCACCCTGGCCGTGGAGGATCCCGACACCCTGGAGGCGATGACCCAAGCCTTCCCCGGTCGGGTTTGGGTGGGGATCGACGCTCGGCAGGGGCAAGTGGCCACCCGCGGCTGGCTGAGCACCACTCCCCTGCGGGCTCCTGAGCTAGTGCAACGGGTGCAAGCCCAAGGAGCTGCCGGGATCATCTATACCGACATTGGCCGGGATGGCACCCTGGCCGGCCCCAACCTACAACAGTTGCAGGAGATCCTCGCCATCTCTCGCCTGCCTGTGATTGCTTCGGGGGGAATCGGATCGCTAACGGATTTGCTGGCTTTGTTGAGCTTGCCCGGTTTGACGGGGGCCATTTTGGGTAAAGCCCTCTACTCAGGGGCGATCTCCTTGCAAGAGGCTTTGCGAGCTGTGGGGCCGGGCCGCTGGCAGGATCTGCCGCCGGAAACCGGATTCCTGTGGGCCTAGATGTCCACCTCGACACCGAGCGGAAAGCAGCCTCAGCAATGCCATACTGGGCAAAATCGACAGGCAACTGCATGCAACCAACACTGGCCATCGGTGAAGGTTTTCCAAGACATTTTTGTTTTTTTGTTTTTCAGGTCATGTCCTTTCCCGCACTTCGCCCTGCTGTTCGAGCTTTACAACCCGAGTTGGTGACCTGGCGCCGCCACATCCACAAGTATCCCGAGCTGGGCTTCCAGGAGAAGCAAACCGCCGCCTACATCAGCCAGCGCCTGAAAAGCTGGGGGATCCCTCACCAGACTGGCATTGCCCACACCGGCATCGTGGCCACCATTGAGGGAGAGCAGCCGGGGCCGGTTTTGGCGCTGCGGGCCGATATGGATGCCCTGCCCATTCATGAGGCCAATGAAGTCGAGTACCGCTCCGCCATCCCCAACGTCATGCACGCCTGTGGCCACGACGGCCATACGGCCATTGCTATGGGCACCGCCAAGCTGCTGCAACAGCACCGTCAACACCTCAAGGGCACGGTCAAGGTCATTTTTCAACCTGCCGAAGAAGGCCCCGGCGGAGCCAAGCCCATGCTGGAGGCGGGGGTGCTGAAGAACCCGGATGTGGAAGCCATCCTCGGCCTACACCTGTGGAATAATCGCCCTCTGGGCACTATTGGCGTGAAAAGTGGCCCCTCGATGGCCTTTGCCGACCGCTTTCAGATTCAGGTGATCGGGCGAGGCGGACATGCTGCCCTTCCCCAACAAACAGTGGATGCCATTGTGGTGGGATCCCACATTGTCAATGCTTTGCAGACCATTGTCTCCCGCAATGTGGATCCGATGCTGCCGGCGGTGGTGACGGTGGGCCGTTTCCGGGCCGGCGATGCCTTCAACGTTATCGCCCCAAGCGCAGAAATTTGGGGTACTGTGCGCAGTTTTCACCCTGAAGTGGCCGATTTGATCCCAAAGCGCATGGAAGAAATCGTTGCCGGCATTTGCCAAGCCTACGGAGCCACCTACGAGTTTCAGTACGAACGGGGCTACCCAGCGGTTTGCAACGATCCTGCTATGGTAGCGCTGGTGGAACAAGCTGCCCGCGAGGTGTTTGGCTCAGAGGCGAGGATCATCCCAGAAATGACCATGGGCGGCGAGGACGTCTCCTTTTTTCTCAACGAGGTGCCCGGCTGCTACTTTTTTTTGGGATCCGCCAACCCCGCCAAGGGACTGGACTATCCCCATCACCATCCCCGCTTTGATTTTGATGAAGCTGCCCTTTGCCTTGGCGTGGAGCTGTTCCTGCGCTGCATTGAGAACTACACCGGGCAAGCCTTGAGTTAGCGGGAAACCTCGGCTAGGGCCTGAGCAAGTCAGCGGATCCGCTGCCGGGAAGCAGCAAGGGCTTCATAGGTTCTGGGGTGGGTAGGGCGGGGACAGGATTCAAGTCGGCGGGAATGTAGAGGGGTTTGGGGTCGGGATCCCCACCGAAGGCCAGCACAAGGGCTTCCAGCAGGGCCTGTCGCTGTTGCCGGTTCAGGGATTGTACAACGGCTTTGTCTTGGGCGTAGGGGTTGACCGTGAGGCGGTCGGCACCGGGATACCGTTGGGCGATGATTGGCTCATTGGCATCAAAATAGTCCGCCAGCGTCAGTTGCCAGTCAAAGCGGTCGGTCGGGGAGCGACCAGCCACCTGCAGGTGATAGATCATCATTCGCCGCACCAAAGTATCCTCTTCGGGTGCGGGGCCGCCACCGTTGGGGTTAATAGGGGTGTAGGTGTTTTCCAGGGGCAGATCCGGCAGAGCTTCGTATACCTGCCGCGCTGCTTGGGGAATCAGCCGCAACTGGGCATAGGCAGGCCCGGATCCCAGTAGAACCGCAACGGCAATGCCCAGCAAACCTGGCAAAAGGGCTTGTTTCCTCATCCTGCTCGCCCCAAAACTTGTTTCTGTGAAATGAATTGTATTGCAATCAAGCAGTGGTTTCGGATTGTAGATTTGGCAGATTCAGCGATTGAGATCAGGCCACAGTTGGAGTTTTGGGCCATTGCTAATCAATGCTGAGTCCGTCCACTACCTGAGGTTGAGGACGCGGTTTGAGAGGGGCTGACTGAGCCAAGCGATCCCGCTGGTGGTGTTCTTGAGAATGCCTTTGCCAGAGGCCGAGAATATCCAACGTTTCGCCGCCATGCTGCGTGTAGCGCTGCCGCACTTTGCACAGTACAGGGGTATTGACGCACACACCGGAGACGATCACCTGACCTTTGCTCAAGGCGGGCAATTCCTGCAACAGATCCCGCCCGGCAGCCTCGACACTGTGGCGCAAATTTTCCTGATCGGCAGGGTTGACAATTCGCATCAAAAATTGGCTCATGCATTGAGACAGAATATCCGAGTCCAACTTGCCAGGGCGTTGCGTGATCAGCCCTACTCCCAGTCCAAACTTGCGTCCTTCGCTGAGGATGGTGCGCAGCACCTGTTTGCAACGGGAAGGCTCGTGGGCAGGGGCAAACCGATGGGCCTCTTCCAGCAAAATAAAGACGGGATAAGGCAAGTAATTTTCGTCCCCCGGCTGGATCTTGCCTTTGTGGGTATTGATCCGAGCATAGTTGGCCTGGCGCAAGATGGCAGCAGCGATCACCTGCTGTTCTTCTTGGCTGATCTCATGCATTTGCAGGATGGTTACCTGCCCCGGCTCAAACAAGTCTTTGGGAGCTAGGTGTTGCAAATTGTCGAAATAGGGAGAACGGTCGATCTGTTCTAATTTCCACTCCAAGGCGGCGGCTGAGGATCCCTGGGATCCATCTTCTGCAGAATCGGCTTCATTTACGGCATCGATTAAGTCCTGAATCGTCCAGCGGATCGGGTTAAATTGAGTTGTTTTGCGAAAGGCTTTCTCCAGAAAAGATTTCTGTCGGTCAGTGGTCTCTGGCAGCAGGGTCAGAATATCAAAGAAGTTAAGAGAAGATACACGAATCTTAATTTCCTGCGGTGAAAGAACCTTGACTTTGGGTCGGTAGCCATCTTCCCCAAAAAACTTGGGGTGGGACTGCATTTCTGACAGCGTGTGGTATTCCCCGTGGGGATCGAAAATGAGGACGGCAGCTCGGTTTTTGGGCAAAAGCAGCTCTTCAATCAAAACCCCTGCTGTATAAGATTTGCCGGATCCTGTCCCCGCCAAAATGGCCAGATGGGTGCTGACCATTTCCTTGACGTCCAGTACTACGGGCACTGCTCCCTCATCGCGCAACAACAGGCTGCCCAAGTGAGCACCCCCAATGGCTGTTTCATCTCGTTTGTTCAAAATTGATTTCAGCAGACGATTGGAGGCCAAAAAGACCTTGGCACCGGGATCCGGAGCGCGGCGGGGGTTAATAAAGCCCATCTTCTGATTGAAATAGCCGATGACCTCGACGGTAACCGCATAGATTTCCGGATTGGGATGGGTGAAGCCCACCAGAGCCACAATGGTGCTGGGATCGATTTCGGTATCGGCAAAGATGCGATCGGGGATGTGATCCAGGAGCTGAACTTGGCTAATTTTACCCAAGATTTGCAGCGTTTGCGATTGGGGATCCTGGACTTCGTAGTAGACGAAATCGCCCACCTTTACCGCTTGGGTATTGGAAGTGATGAAAACATATTGGTTAGAGGTTTCTCCAGGCCCTTTGACGGTGCCAATTACCTCTGGAGAGTCCTCAGTTGGAGAGAGGGTGGCTTCTGGATGGTGGCCATTATCGGTGATTTTTTGGGGCATTAGCGCATCGCTCCTACAGTCATTTTCCAGGCCAATTCTTTGCTTAAGATTTGCAGGGCTCGCCGTTGGGCTGGATCGGCAAACATCGGCGTAATGTCATTCAAGACTTGGTAGATCAAATGATTGGCAAAGTTGCCGCCACTACTCAGCAGCAAACCATAGTAGGAAAATTGGGTTTGACCTTGGGGATCCTGGTGAAAGCGCAGGATCTCTTCCCGGCTCATGCGAAAAACCGGCGTGTTTACAGGCACCACCACGCGTGGGATCCCTTGTCGGCCACAGCGGCGCTCTTCATCCAGAGCCCCGATTAAAACCACCGAGAGCAATGTGCGCACCTCATTCTGCAAATCGGGGGAAAAATAGGGATCCGGCTGGCTGGAAAGGCGCGGCCCAGAATTGAGGAACATCGGATTCAGGAGTTGGGTATTGTAAACCAGACCTACGGCCCAGTGTCGCCGGTCGCTTTCTAGCTTGACAAAGCTGCCGAAGCCATAGTCATCAGGAGCCGGCGGATTTTTGACTTCTAAAGCATCGTCCACCTGCACCACATAATCACAGTGATTGTTGGAGCGAACTACCTTTCCCAATCTCATCGAACTCGTCTCCGCTGTAATTTACTTACTGTTTTCCGGGATAGCCTTAGGTTCAGCTTTTCGCGAGCGGCCCAATCTTGCATGAGACGCAAGAAAAGGTTGCGATCCTCATTGCGGATAACGGCTATTTGATCGGCTGTCTCCAGCACATAAGGATAACCTCGCCCAATCACCACCTCACAGCGAACCAGATCCACCAACCAGTCCAACAGTCCTGCCTCATAAACCCAAACGGGTATTTCCAAGCGGGCCGGAAAGTTGTCATTGGTGCGCAGGTAAACAAACCCCACTCGCTCCCGCATTTCTTGGTAGGAGTTGAGGATCCCATCTTGGGGGTTGAGGCTGCCGCCGCGGGCACAGATGAAAAAAGGTGTGCGATCCCCCCACTCCAACCAGGGACTAAGCAGTTGCGCATCGTGAAGCTGTGGAGCTTCGGGTAGGTCAAAACAATGCTTCAGCAACGCCACCAAATCGGAAGTGTAGGTGGTGTCTATGTAGGCCACGATGGGGATCCGGCTTTGCTCGCTGGCCCGCAGAAGCTGGAGCAAACACTGCACATAAAAGTCTTGGCTTTCTGGCTCAAAGACTTCGGCAAAAGTAGCCACCAGCGCCCCGTCCAAAAAGGCCAATTTTCGGGATCCCGGTTGAGATTTTTGAATGTATTCTACAAGTCTCTCGATTTCCATTTGAAAGCGGCGCATGTTAACCATTCGCTCTTTCGGTTCGCCGCTGCTGTCGGATCCCAGGTCCCTTGGAGTCAATACATCCACTTGGATGTCTTTTTCGTACAAGCCTGCTGCGCAGTGATAATTTTCATACCAGCCGATTTGCACCAGCGCCACCGGTATTGACAGATCTTTGCTGGGATAAATCTGGGATCCATCTACGGCAAAGGTAGGAATATTTTCAATGACCGACTTCGCCCAATCGCGGCTTTCTTCGTAATTGGCCCATTCCTGCTCAAAAGGGATCCTCCAATTGGAGTAGCGATCCCACTCTGCAGTAGGTAAAGCGCCTGGGAAAGGGAATGGAGCTATTTTTTCGGCAATCTCTAGGCTTGACCACTGGCACAAGCTTTCCATGGCCTGCTTATAGTATTCTCTGCGCTCCGACAGCCTTTGATCAAAAGTGGCAAAGGCCTCCCGCTTCTGCTGCAGCACCGCCAGGATCCGGTCGGCTCTAAACACCATGGGCGGGATCCCTCCCTACCGACTTGGATCCGGAGTGCCTTTCCACCCGAATAACATTTTCTGTCATTTGCTCAAAGGTATCGTCGTGGCTGATGACAAACAGCTGCTCAAAAGATCGCAGGTTGGTAATAGCCTCTGCCAGCCGCTGTCGCCGTTGGGCATCCATATTGGTGGTGGGCTCATCGAAAAAGGCAATATTTAGTTGTCCCAACACCTTGAGTAAAGCCAAGCGCACTGCCAAGGCCGCCGACATTTGCTCTCCCCCGGAAAGGCTGGCAAACCGTCGTTTGGGGCTGCCGGCTTCTTGAACGCGGATCTCATAATCGGCTTCCCAGGTCAGGGTGACGTTGGGACGGTTGAGAATTTCTCGGAAGAGGTGATCGGCAGTATGGTTGATCTGCTGCAGGTAGTATTGGGTAACTTGGGGGCCGGCTTTTCTGTAGGTCTCTCGGCTGAATTTGATAAAGCGGTGTAGGCGTTCTCTCTCAGTTTTTTCGGCCTCGACTTGCTTTAAGCTGGCCTTGGCCTGTTCCAATTGCCGCAACTTTTCCTCAATTTTGCTCAGTTGAGGAGCTAAGCTCTCCAGTCGGGCTTGGGCTTCGGCTTTTTGAATTTCGGTGGCCTGCAGAAGGGATCGAAGGCGCTCATGCTCCTGCGGTCGATATAGAGCAGCCAAGGGATCCCGTGCTGCGCGAAGTTGGGAAAGCTGAGTTTGCAGTTGCTGCCGCTGGGCGTTTAGCTCGGCCAGTTCCTGTTCCCGTTGGGGAAGCAATTTGGCGATGGGTTCTGCCTGCAGATAGCGCTCGTGATCTAAACGGTATCGTTCGCGTTCTTCCTGCAGGGATCCCAGCTCTCGATCCAGATGCTCCGTTTGGCATAGGGCCTCCTCGATAGGGTTGAGTGCGGCCTGTAAATCCTGAAGCTGCTGCAGGCAGTCGGCCTGCATTTGTAAATACTGCTTTTCCTGTTTTAGCTCTGCTTTGAGCCGTTCGGCTTGACTTCTGGGATCCCCCAGTGCCCTTAGGGTTTCGGCGGCTTTTGCAATTTGGGCTTGCAGGTCATCTTTGGATCCCTCTGTTTGTTCCCAGCGGTCGATCTGGGCTTGTTTTTCTTGCTTGGCTTTCTGGATTTGATCTAGGGCCAACTGGGCCGCTTGGAGTTCATCTTGCCGTCGGGGCAAACTTTGGGCAAGAGGCTGCATGCGGATAAAGGTCTCGTAGTTGTTGCGGTGCCGGCCTTGTTCTTCCCGCAAAGCTGCAATTCTTTCATCCAGATCTGAAAGCGGTTGCAGCTGCTCTTCTAGGGCTTGTATCTGCTGTTGGAGTTGCTGAACATGGGCCGCTATTTGTTGATATTCTTGCTCAACCCTAGACTTGCGGCTGAGATCTCTTTCCAAGCGCTGGATTTGCCCTCTGGGATCCCCCAGTTCTTGCAGCGCCTGGCCAATTTCCTGTTGTTGCCGAAGGAAGGTGGGCTCAGCCTCAAGATCCCAGTGAAGATCATCAATTCTGCTTTGTCGTTCGGCTTGCAACTGCAGCAGTTGCTGAATTTGGGCTTGTAAATCGGGTATTTGTGCGGTTAGGCCGAGCAAGGGTTGCAAAGTCCTGAGTTGTTTTTGGATGTTGGACAACTGCTGACGAAGTTGGGGCTCGGAAGTTTGGGGAGCCAGATCCTGCAAAATCTGATGGATGGACTGAAGCAACTGTTGGCTGAGTGCTGAAGATCGAGTGAGTACCTCTGGGATCCGCTGCCACAGAGATTGAAGTTGGGGATAGTTGTGTCGCTGCGCTTCCAATTCGTCCAGAAGTTGCCGGATGCTGTGATGGTGTTGAGCCAATTGATCCGAGCCCTGCTCAAAAAGGGCTTGTAGCTCCTGTTGAAATTGACGAGCTGCGGCAATGCGGCTGAGCTGAGTTTGCAATCGCTCCTGTTGAGTTTCGAGCGCAGGAATGGCGGCTACCCGCTCCAAATCCGCCTGCCGTTGTCTCAGTTGGAGCTGCAGTTGTTGCAATTGGACTTGGCCTTGTTCCTGCTCCGTTTCCCGTTGTTTGAGTTCAAGGCGCAGAGCCTGAAAGGAAGCCAACTTCTCGCCAAGTTGGGAGTGGCGCTGCTCCAGGGAGGCCTGCCGTTCACACAGGGGTTGCAGCTCAAGTTTTTCCGCCTCCATTTTTTGGAAGATCTGGAGCTGTTGCTGATATTCGGATCCCTGCAGCTCCAATCGATGCAGTTGATGTTGCAAAGTTTCCCGTTGAGCCAGTAAAGTTTGTCGGGTTCGCCGCAGCGCTTCCTGCTCTGCAATGAGGGTTTCCAACTGCAAATAACGGTTGTAGGTCAATTGATGCTGCCGACATATGGCCTGGGCCTGTTCAGCTTCTTGCACTCGGCTTTGTAGCAGTTGACAGCGCTCGGCGTGGGCTGCCCATTCTGCCTGGAGCTGTTCCCATTCGCGGTGCAGGTGTAGCAACGTGTTGAGCTGCTGAGTCCAATAGGTCTGCTGACGCTCTAGCTCCTCTTGGGCCTGAATTTGCGGGGTTAGCTCCTCTAGCTCCTGCTTCCAGCGCTGCTGTTGGCTTAACTTTTCTTGAAGTCTTGCCAATTGGTTTTCGATATGCTGCTTTTGCGAGAGCAAAGCATCCCGCTGTTTCAGCCACTCCAAGCGTTGCTGTTGCTGTTTTTCCAGCTCCCGCAAGCGAGCTTCTGTGGCCAAAAAATGCTGAGATCCCTCCCAGTATTGCTGTTGCTGCGCTTGAGCTTGCCTGGCCTCTGCCCATAACTTTTCTGCCTGCTCAAGAGATACCTGAAGCAGGGATCCCTTTTGCTCCAGTTGGGCAATCTGGTGATCTAAAGTTTGGATTTGCTCAAGCCATTTCTCCAGTCGCTCGATCTCAAGCTTAACCTGATCCAGAGTGTGGATCGATTGACTCAAGCGCTCTTGCCAATAACTCAGTTCTTGTTGGATTTTCTGCCGCTCTGCTTGGAGCGGATCCCACTCCTGTAGCTGTTGGCGGAGCAATTCAATTTGATGATTAATGGCCTGAATCTGCGCCTCGCTGTATTTTTCGACCGCCAACAGGTCTTTGGCTACCTGCTGGTACTCTTCCACCTTTAAGATGCGATCGAAAACTTCTTTGCGATCTCGACCGGTTTTGAGAAAGTCTGCCGTGAAAGTCCCTTGGGGCACCCCAATCGTTGTGGCAAAGAGCCGCGCCAGGTCGGTACCGGCAGGTACGCCCAAATGTTGCCTCAGCCACGGCAGCACATCGGACTTGCGCTCATACTCTAGGCGCTGCTTCAGCTGGGGATCAAAGAGACGATATCCCTGCGTGACGCTGCGGCGAACATCGTAGGTGCGCTGATCCCATTGGGAGATAAATTGCACAGTCACCACTGCGTCGTTGGCCCCGGAGCGAATGATTTCTTCTTGGCTGTAGGGGCAGTAGTCGAACAAAACCCAGGCAATGGCTTCCAAAATGCTGGTCTTGCCCGCTCCGTTTTCTCCGCAAATGGCGTTAATACCTGGCTCAAACGTGAAGACGGCATCCTCATGAGATTTGAAGTTTTGTAAAGCGAGAGAGAGGATCCGCATAATCAGTCTTCTGCTCCCCATTCGCGACAGCGATGCGGAGCATCAAAAGCTCCCCTTAGGTGAGCATACACTTCCGATTCTCCTTGCCCATCCAAAACCTTTTCTTTAAGATCCAGAAGCAGCCGCGCTAGCTCTTCACTGCGTTTGCGGTAGTGGGCATGGCTGCTCAGCAGATCCCTGTAGATTTTCTCTTCGATTTGTAGCCTTTGCCCCTCTTCTTCCAAGGAAAGGGCAGCCGACCCGAGCTCTAAAGTATTGGCCTCAAAACGAAACAGAACCAGCAAGGCGCCGGTGAGCTGCTGAATTTGACACTGTAGGGCGCGGCTATCCAGCTCATGCTTGGCGAACCCCACCTGTCCCACCAGCCGCAACTCCACCATCGGCTCCATCTCACTTTCCTGAAAACGGGATCCCTTAGCCAAGGCAATGGCTGCTGCGGCAATCTGTTCGGGGGTTTCTCTGCCCTTGGCCTCCAGATAGAGCCGGCGGCGGGGCCGCTGATGGTAATCCTGCACCAACTCCGCTTGGGGTGGGCCATCTCCCCAGCGGACGCGATAGGCCCCCCGTTGGAAGTCCCATTCGGCAGTGCTGTTGGCCTCCAGGGATCCCGGGTTGAAGATCCACCCGCCCTCGGAATAGCTTTTGTGAATGTGTCCCAAGGCCAGGTAGCCCACCCCCGCCTCCCGCAGGGGCAGCAGATCTTTGTAGCGCAGAGCGCCTTGGTAACGGGCAATTTGGCCCTCTAGACCGTGGTGGAACATCAACACCACCCGTTCTGGGCCGGGGGGCAACCGTCGAATGGCCGCCGCCAACTGCTCAATCGACCGAGGGGCTGCCGATCCGTACCACTGGGATCCGATCACCCGCACCCCACAGGGCAAATCCAGATACCCACCCCGCCGACCTGACCAGGGGCGCAGCTCCAGTCCCTCTTCCCCTTCCTCAGGCTCCAGCAGGATCAACTCCCCGTGATCGGCTAAGTACCTCAGCCAACTGGTTTTCACGCCATAGGGACGGTTGTCGTGGTTGCCCTCGATGGCCAACACCGGAATCCCGGCCTGCTGCAGCTCCCGCAAGACGATCTGGGCTTGGTTGAGAACGCCGGGCTGAATCTGCCGATGCTCGAACAGATCTCCGGCGATGAGCACAAAGTCCACCGGATCCTGAATGGCATAGCGCCGGACAACATCCCGAAAAGCCAAAAAGAAGTCCTTGCTCCGCTCCGGGCTGTCGTAGCGGTCATAGCCCAGATGCACATCGGCCAGGTGTAAAAATGTGCAGGTTGAGCAGGCCATCCCCAGAGCACCTCGGCAAATTGTCCACAGTTTAGCAAACCCATCTTGTTCCCTACCCAAGATATAGGGATCCCTTCCTCTCAATCATCGGGTTCGTCCCGGCTATCTCCACTAGGGGTAGGTGCCGACTGAGGATCTGAGGAAACCCTGGAATGGACGGCTGCCCAAGAGTTCTCTCAGGTGGAATCGATTAAATCCAGGATATTGTGCTTCATCTTGTTGCAAATGTTATCGAGGGGCAGATCATTGGGATCCCGGCCGAAGGGGTTTTCAATTTCGATGCCGATCTCTTCAACGCCAAACAACATAAAGCTCAGCCATCCCACAATGGGGCCGGTCATCCAACCCAAACCTTCCACCATCTGAAACGGCAAAGATAAACAGTAGAGCAATAACAACTGCTTCAAGTGCAGGGCATAAGCCATGGGCATTGGGGTCATGAGAATGCGCTCGCAAGCCCCCAGCGCATCCACCATGCTGTTGAGCCGCTCCACCATGATCGTGAGCTGGTAGACCTCAACGCGGCCCTTTTGGTATTGTCGCTGCAGATAATCTCCAATCCAAAAGGCAATCTGCAAAGGGGGATGGTTGAGGCTTTGGAGACGTTGCAACTGCTCCGGGCTGAGGAGGGGCTGAATCTCATCCAGCAAAGGTTCCTGGCGCAAGTGCTGTTTCATGGCCATGGCAAAGGCGGGCAACAGATATAGAGTTTGGATCTTCTCTTCCCGGTCGCCGGGTTGCTTTTCTTCAATGGCTACCCAAATCAAGCGGGCCAAATTGCGCACGTCATTCACCACGGATCCCCAAGCTTTCCGCCCCTCCCAGAACCGTTCGTAGGCGGTGTTTGTCCGAAACACCAGCATCAAACCCAAAACGATGTTGGGCACAAACGCCACCAACGACGACAGCGCCAGGGGCAGCCCCAACTTATACAGAACCGAAACCAGCACCCCGGCCAAGCCGCAGATAAAGGCGCGGGGAAGCACTGCCGGTACAACCGATCCTTGCAACTGCAGGGCCAGGCGAAACCAACGCAGCCCCTCTCCTGCAAGATACTTGCGAAGAACCATAGTGCAGCGTCGGCAAGCTTGCCCTCTGATCCTACAGCCACTCCTACAGCCACGGCCTGCCGCCCTAGAGGGGATCCCTTGCCCGCCTATCCTGAAAAGCGACGAGGGTAGCCTGTTAGAGATTTTTCAGTTCGAGATTCTGTAAATGTCAAGCAATGCCCAGGCAAACTTCACGAACAACTTCCAAAACCCCAAGTTACTGTGGTAGACTCTCCGCCAGGCAACGAATTCAACGCTGTTCTGCGACGCCCCAACATGGCTGGAGTCCTCAAGCTCGACATTCAGGAATCGGCTGAAGAGCTCAAATCCCTACTAAGCAAGCAGTCTACACCGACCGGGAAGGAGCGGGTTCAAGCTCTCTACCTGCTCAAGATTGGGAAAGTCAAGACGATGACAGGCTTGGCTGAAATTCTGGGGCGGGACATCTCAACGATTTTTCGATGGTTTCAACGCTACAAGGCCAAGGGGCTAGAGGGCATGTTGACGGTGCCCCGCAACCAAGGGCGCAAACCCCTCATCCCCAAGCCGGTTTTGGAAATCCTCAAGCAGGAGCTGCATCAGCCTGGCCGATTCCGTACCTACAGCGACATCCGCGAATGGCTGCGGGAAACGCACGGTGTGGATGCTTCCTACAAAGTTGTGCATGAAACTGTTCGCTACCGTCTCAAGGTGCGCTTGCGGGGATCCCATGCTAAGCGGCGCAAGAGCGGGGGACAAACTCCCCAGCCATCCCCCCATCTCTCTTGATCTCTTGATCAGGGCTGGGCAGCAGGGATCCAAAAACTGCTCTGCAGCAGAGGCGGGCTTGTGGGGGATTCGCTCCCTCCTGCCGGTTCAAGGGTGACGAGAAGGTGGGTCGGCTGCTCAGAATGGAGGGGTTGACTGAGCCATTGCAGGGATCCTTCCCCGTTGACGGCAAAAGTGCCGGCGTTTTCCAGCAGTCGTCCCCCTCCCTGGATCTCCGACTCCAGCCACAGTTGATAGGTGCTCCCTGGGGGGGCAGGGGCCATCTCCGAGGCCAAGAGCAGCACCTGCTTGGCATGGGGTGACCAGAGGGCTTGCACCAACAGGGGAGTGCTGAAGCTGGGATCCCGCAGCAGGGTTCGCTGCACCTGCGGTTGTCGTTGCCACTCTTGGTAGAGCCGTTGAACTGCCACCGACTCTCCCTCGATGGGGGATCCCCACTGCCAGCGCAGCCGCCAGTAGGCCGCTGTTATGGCCAGCGCGTAGATCCCCAATACCGCCAGGCTGCCCCAAAGGAGACGTCGCGGCTCCAGAGGGGCTGAGGTTTGAATGGAGAGGGGGACAGGTAGCCAAGCCCAACGCCGCAGCCGTTCCCTGGCTTGAAAGGCCGTCAACTCGTAGAGCCACAGAGCCACCGAGCGATCCCGCTGCAGGTCAAAGGCATTGGCGTGTTTCCAGCAGAACTCGAACACCTGCCGCACCACCTCTTCCGCCTGGTGAGGTTGCTTGAGAATGGCCAAGGCAATATCCAGCAGGCGCTTCTGATAGCGATCCTTGAGCAAAAAGTGGCTGCGGCGATCCCGCAGTTGGATCTGGCGCATCAACTCGAAATCGGTCAGCTCAGCCATACCACCTCTGGGGCATCCGATGAGCCTATCCGGGCTGATTTTGGCTCAGCCGGTAGCACTAGGCTGGGGAACTTTCCAGAACTATACACTAGCCCTGGAGCCGGCTCCCTTGCGAGCTGACTTCACCTCTCATCCAAAGCTGGCTTGGATCCCCCCTCTCAACAGTTCCGGCAGCAGGCCCCTTGCAGGAGTTGGGATCCCACCCCTCTCCGCGACCCTCAGGCGGCATCTTTCTCAACCACCTTCTCCGCCTTTTCTGCGCCGGCAGGCTCGTCATCGCTGCTGGGGTTGTTCATCTCTTGTTTGAAACTCCGCAACGCTTTGCCAAAGGCGCTGCCCAACTCCGGTAGCTTCTTGGGGCCAAACACGACCACCGCGATCACCCCAATCACGGCCAGCTCTGGCAGGCCCATGCCAAAGATGCTCACGGCCAAGATAGGTTCGCTCGGCAGCAGGATAGTCATAAGTCCCCAAACCCTGAAAGGTAGAACAGACGGATCAACCCAGCTTGCAAGGGATCCATCCGTCCCACTCTAACAAGTTCTTCTCCCATGCAGAAAGGGTGTGGAAAGGGATCCCCTTCTGATACATTCACGCTGAACTCTCCTGAACATGGTTCAGGAAAGAAGCGATCGCATCCTGCCTATCTCTGTTCGCGTCAGCGGGACGGAGTCCAAGCAGGAAGGCGGTATCCCGCAAAGCCCTGAGGAATACCCCCCGAGCGCTTTCCCCCTTCACTTCCCGGCAACCGTTGCGGTGGACTCAAGGATCAGGGGGAAACTTGGTCTACTATATCCCTCTCAATGACTTTTGCCAAACCGCCTAAAGCTCAGTAAATTCAGCAAAGTTCAGGGTTTTGGGGGTTAGAGGCATGCTCCCATCCTGCCCCCGGCCCACTCAAGACATAGGATGGTGCTATCCCTTGCCCGATGTTTTTGTTCAGAACAAGCCATGCCTGTCTCCTACGATATTGTGGTCATTGGCGCTGGTGCGGCGGGTCTGGTGGTGGCCAGCGCTGCGGCCCAACTGAAGGCCAAGGTGCTGCTGGTGGAAGGCAGCGACCGCTTGGGCGGCGATTGCCTCTGGTATGGCTGTGTGCCCAGCAAAGCCCTTCTTCACGTGGCCCATACCGTCCATCGGATTCGCCAGGCCATGGCTGCCGGTTGGGTAACTCTCCCTGGCCCAGCAGGGATCTCGGTGGATTACCTCAAGGTGTACGAACACATTCGCTCTGCCCAGAGCTACATCGCCAACCACGCCGATTCGCCAGATCGCTTCCGCCAACTGGGGGTGGAACTGGTGTTTGCCAAGGGCCACTTTGTGGATGGGCGCACCTTTGAGGTGGCAGGAAGGCAGGTACAGGCGCGGGCTTTTGTCATCGCCACCGGATCCCGTCCTTGGGTTCCCCCCTTGCCGGGCTTGGCCGAGGCGGGCTATCTGACCAACGAATCGATCTTTGACCTAACCCGTTTGCCCAAATCGGTGGCGGTGATTGGGGCGGGGCCGGTAGGCTGCGAGTTAAGCCAAGCTCTGGCCCGTCTGGGATCCGAGGTGACCCTCATTGCCAGCCGCGAGCGCATCTTGCCCAAGGAGGATCCCGAAGCCGCCCAGGTGGTGCAGCAACAGTTGGCCCAAGATGGGATCCGCATCCTCACCCGGGTACGCGCCACAGCAGTTGGCCAAGAGCAAGGGGCAAAGCTGCTTTACCTAAAGGCCAACCCTGGAGCAGGCTCCGCCGCTGCAGGTGATCAAGTGATCCGTGCAGAAGCGATTTTGGTGGCCGCCGGTCGGATCCCGAACGTGGAAGGGCTGGGTCTAGAAGCCGCCGGCGTGCAGTACACCCCCCAAGGGATCCAGGTAAATGCCAAGCTGCAAACCCGCAATCCCCGCATCTACGCCTGTGGGGATGTCATCGGCGGGCCGCAATTTACCCATGTGGCGGCCTACGAAGCGGCAGTGGCCTTGGTCAATGCCCTGTTTTTCCCCCTCAGCCAAGCGCGTTATCGTGTCATTCCTTGGGCCATCTTCACCGAGCCGGAGCTGGCCCGTGTGGGCCTCACCGAAAGCGAAGCCCGGCAGCAATACGGCAAGGATGTGGTGGTGCTCAAACAGGAGTTTGCCGATGTGGATCGGGCCCAGGCAGAAGCTGCCCCCCTGGGCTTTGCCAAATTGATCTGTCGGCGCAACGGCCAGATTTTGGGGGCGCACCTGGTGGGATCCCAGGCGGGAGAGCTGATTCACGAGGTGGTTTTGGCCATGAGCCGGCGGCTGCCCGTCTCTGCCCTGACCGGGATCCACATCTACCCCACCCGCTCGGAGGTGAATGCCAAGGCGGCCCTGCAGCACCGCAAGCAACAATTGGCCGCCAACCCCCGCCTGCAGAACGCCTTGCAGGGATTCTTTGCCTGGAGGCGGGCCTGGAGCTAAAGCGCAAACCGGAGGTCGGCCACCGCTAGACTGGAATCAGTCGTTTGCTGAGGGTTCCCGATGGGCTTTCTCCTGTCTGCTGAACAAGTGGGTCAGTTTGTCTCCAACCAATGGCAGGATCCCTATGCCGTTTTGGGCCCCCAGCAGATAGAAGAGGCCGGGAAATCCTTTGGGTTGGTGCGCGCCCTTGTGCCCAATGCCCGGCAGGTTTGGCTGGTGGAACGCGCCACTGGGCAGGCTTACCCGATGCAGCCGCTGCACCCGGAAACGCTGTTCGAGCTGCGTTTTGAGCCGGGAACCCCTCTGCCGGACTATTTTTTGCGGGCGCAACGGGCCTGGGATCCCCAAGGGGAACACTTGGAAGAATGGGAGGATCCCTACCGCTTTCCCTTGGAGAAGGTCAACCACATTGGCGAGCTGGATCGCTACTTGTTCAACGAGGGGAATCACCACCGCATTTACGACAAGCTGGGCGCTCATCCCATCACGGTGGACGGGGTGAAGGGGGTGCATTTCGCCGTCTGGGCTCCCAATGCCCGCAACGTCAGCGTTATCGGCGATTTTAACCACTGGGACGGGCGTCAACACCAGATGAAGCGGCTGGGCGAAAGCGGCATCTGGGCGGTGTTCATCCCCGGCATAGGGCCAGGCGCCATCTACAAGTACGAGGTGAAAACTTCCTGGGGGGATATCTACGAAAAATCGGATCCCTACGGCTTCCAACAGGAGGTGCGCCCCAAAACCGGCTCCATCGTAGCCGACCTCAACACCTACACCTGGCACGACCAAGCCTGGCTGGAAAAACGCGCCGCCACCGATCCCCTGCGCTCGCCGATTTCGGTTTATGAGGTGCATTTGGGATCCTGGATGCACGCCTCGGCTGAAGATCCACCTGCCGAAGGGCAAAGTGTGCTGGTGGATCAAAAGCCCAACACTCGCTTCCTCACCTACCGCGAGCTGGCGGACAAATTGATCCCCTATGTGAAGGAGCTGGGCTTCACCCACATCGAGCTGTTGCCGGTGGCAGAACACCCCTTCGATGGCTCTTGGGGCTATCAGGTGATTGGCTACTATGCCGTAACATCCCGCTATGGATCCCCGCAAGACTTTATGTATTTTGTCGATCGGGCTCACCAGGCCGGGATCGGCGTGATTGTCGATTGGGTGCCTGGGCATTTCCCCAAAGATGGGCATGGGCTGGCTTTTTTCGACGGTACTCACCTGTACGAGTACGCCGACCCTCGCAAAGGCGAGCACAAAGGTTGGGGCACTTTGGTCTTTAATTATGGCCGCAACGAGGTGCGCAATTATCTGGTGGCCAATGCCCTTTTTTGGTTCGAGAAATACCACATCGACGGGATCCGGGTGGATGCGGTGGCCTCGATGCTTTATCTGGATTATGACCGCAAAGACTGGATCCCCAATCCCTACGGCGGGCGGGAACACCTCGAAGCCATCGACTTTTTCCGGCAGCTCAATACCCTCATTTTCAAATACAACCCCGGTGCACTTTCCATTGCCGAAGAATCTACTGCTTGGCCGATGGTAACTTGGCCAACCCATGTGGGTGGGCTGGGCTTCAACTTGAAGTGGAACATGGGTTGGATGCACGACATGTTGGATTATTTCCACATGGATCCCTGGTTCCGCCAGTTCCATCCCCATTTGGTCACCTTCAGCCTCATGTATGCCTTCAGCGAAAATTACATGCTGGCCTTTTCTCATGATGAGGTGGTGCATGGCAAGAGCCACATGTTGGGCAAAATGCCGGGGGATCATTGGCATAAGTTCGCCAGCCTGCGGGCTTTATACGGCTACATGTTCACCCACCCTGGCAAGAAAACCTTGTTCATGAGCATGGAGTTTGGCCAGTGGAATGAGTGGAACGTTTGGGCAGATCTGGACTGGGGGCTGCTGCAGTATGAACCCCACGCCAAGTTGCGCCACTACGTGGCCAGCCTGAATCACCTGTTGCGCTCTGAGCCTGCCCTGTATACCCAAGACACCAAGCCAGAAGGGTTCCGCTGGATTGACTGCAGCGATCATCGCGGCATCGTTTCCTTCATCCGCTATGGGGAGGATCCCAGTGAGTGGGTGGTGGTGGTTTGTAACTTCACGCCGGTGGTCTGGCCCAATTACCGCATTGGGGTACCGGAACGAGGTTTTTATCGAGAGCTGCTCAACAGCGATGCTGTGGAGTTTTGGGGCAGCGGGGTAGGCAATTTGGGGGGCAAGTGGACAGACGACTGGGCCTACCACAACTTGCCCTACTCCCTCGAGCTCTGCCTGCCGCAACTTTCTACCTTGGTGCTGAAATGGCAGCCGCCGCAGCCGGTCGAGTCCCAGAATTGACACCCTGCTGGCTTCCTTCCGCCGCACTGGGAGGACGGGTCTGGAGACTTCGTTTTTTGGCCATTTGTAGTCCTTTCAAGCTGGATTGAGACAATCCCCAAGCGCTCCATACCGCTTCCGAGATCACCCCCAGTCCTCTTCCCAGAGGGAGAGGGGAGTTGGGAAGCAATGGGATGGAAATGTTTCATTTCGTTTCATTCTTATTTAAAATGACTGTGGGCGTGGGTGCAGTGTTCTAGTTTGAATCGAAATGACCATAAGGCAGACATAACTGAGTGCTACGGGCAGGTTTTTTCTGAGAGGATTTCAGCAATGGCCGCAGCCACCCGCTCTTGTTGACAGGTGGTCAACTCAGGAAAACACGGCAAA
>NZ_JBSSAH010000044.1:0-24992 GCF_054058415.1 Thermostichus sp. MS-CIW-38
GTCGGAAGCAGGAACCCGCCGAGACGACTGCGCAAGGAGCCATCCATGCGCAGCGTGGTAGGAATCTCCGGCCTTCAGGCCGGGGAGGATGTCAACGCCTTCCGCATACCCGAATATTGGCTGGAAACTCAGGGGCAATCAATCGTGTTGATTAACTGGAGACATTCCCCTGGTGCTCAAGGGTGTTAGCAGACCAGGGCTTGCTGCCGTTGTCGCTGTTGGCGTTCTAGAGCTTCAAACAGGGCTTGAAAGTTGGCTTCGCCAAAGCCTGTGGCTCCACCCAACCGTTGGATGACCTCGAAAAAAAACGTGGGCCGACCAAACAGAGGCTGAGTGAAGGTTTGCAACAACAGGGGGGGGTGTGGGGAATCAGAAGCAGGCAAGGTGGCATCCAAAAGGAGCTGCTGCTCCACCAAGTCGTGCCAGGAGATGGCGGGGGGCAACCCACCAGAACGGAGTATTGCTCCAGAAGCCAGCTCCCTTGCCAGGTTTGTGTAGTACTCCGGTGGCACCTGCAGAAAGTTTACGCCTCCCTGTCGCAGCCGGCGCACACTGGCGAAGACATCTGAGCTGTGCAACGCCGCATGTTGCAGGCCAGGGCCATGATGGGCATCCAAAAACTCCTGGATCTGGGAAGCGGCACAGGTGGGCTCGTTGATGGCCAACTGGATCCCGGCTTCAGGATCTCCCACCACCACACTTTCTAGGCCAGAGGTGTTGGTGCGGATGCTATAGCGATACAGAGACCGCCAACCCAGCACCTGCTCATACCAATCCGCCGCTGCCTGCAGGGATCCCTGCTCCACGTTCAATACCAGGTGATCCCAGTGGGAAAACAGGTTCTCCTCAGCAGGGGCTGAATCGGGGATCCCTGAGCTGGGGATCAAAGAATGCCTGAGTCCATAAGGAGTGCGCAGGCACAGAGCAGGGCAGCCTTCGTCTTCTGCCGGGATCCACTCCACTTGGGCTCCTCGCCTCTGCAAAAGCTCTGCCAAGCCCAACAGCTCTTGCTCCTCCACCGCCAAGGCCACATCCACCACGCCAGGGGAATGTTGCTGTAAATAGCGATCCACCTCATCCCCAGGGCAAGCAGGCTGAGACAGGCGCAAGCGCAGGGATCCCTGACGCAGACAGAGGGTACTGCCGAGCTGTCCTTCCATTCGGAAGCCCCAAACCTGACAAAAGTGTTCCTGCCAACAGGGCAGATCCCAAAGATAGAAGTGCAGGTGATGGATCCCTTGGACGATTCGATTGGACTGGTTCATAGAGCAAGGCACTGCTAAGGCAAAGGCCGAGTATCCTGACGTTCTCACGGCAACAGACGACCTGGGCCGTCCTACCTCAGCATAGGCCCGCCATTTGCCGATGGAAAAGCGTAAAACAACGTTAAGAAGATATTAAAACAGCATTAAAAAATAGGATGAAAATAAGATTAAAAAATCACGCAACCGAAAATATCCTCAGAGCGCAAGGGACTAAAATTAAATCAGGCGAGGTGTATTTAGAACGCCTAAAAAAGAAACAGAAGAGTTGCTAAAAGCCCTTCGTAGGATCCCTATAAGCCTTGCAGAGATCTATTGGTTCTTTAGCTCTCTTTTAGAGCCTGCGTGGGGCAAAGGCCGGGGTGCTGCCTCGCCCTGTCGATAGATTATCAGGCGTAATAGCCGGGAGGATGGTTATGGTTGCCAGTGTGCAGCGTTCTGTAGCATCACCTACAGAATTGAAGGCGGAACCAAGGACAGGATCCAACGCAGCCGGTCAAAAAGTTTTGAGCGATTTTGCAACGGGAGCCTGGCAGCGCTGCATCGATGTCAGAGACTTTATTCAGCGCAATTACACCCCCTACACCGGTGATGAAACCTTCTTAGCTGCAGCCACCGAGCGCACCCAGCGGCTGTGGGCCAAGGTCAAGGATTTGATGGCTCTGGAGCGAGAGCGAGGGATCCTAGATGCCGATACTGCCGTTCCCTCTACCATCACCAGCCACGCCCCTGGCTATATCGACCCAGAGCTGGAACAAATTGTGGGGCTGCAGACGGACAAACCCCTGAAGCGGGCCATCATGCCCTTTGGCGGCATCCGCGTGGTGGAGTCTTCCCTCAAAGCCTATGGCTACGAGCTGGATCCCCGCACCAAGGAAATTTTTACCCAGTACCGCAAAACCCACAACGACGGCGTTTTTGATGCTTACACCGAAGAGATGCGCCGCTGCCGCCGCTCCGGGATCATCACCGGCCTGCCCGATGCCTACGGTCGGGGTCGCATCATTGGGGACTACCGGCGGGTGGCCCTCTACGGGGTGGATCGGCTCATCGAAGACAAGCAGGCCCAAAAAGCCAGTCTAGACCTGGACACGATGGACGAAGAGACCATCCGCCTGCGGGAGGAGCTCTCCGAGCAGATTAAGGCCCTACAAGAGCTGAAAGAGATGGGATCCCGCTACGGGTTTGACCTGGGCCGTCCGGCAGCCAACGCCCGCGAAGCCATCCAATGGCTGTACCTGGCCTACCTGGCAGCCGTCAAGGAGCAAAACGGGGCGGCCATGTCCTTGGGGCGGGTGTCCACCTTCCTGGACATCTACATCGAGCGGGATCTGCAGGCCGGGATCCTCACCGAGGAAGAGGCCCAGGAGCTCATTGACCACTTTGTTATGAAGCTGCGCATGGTCAGGTTTTTGCGCACGCCCGAGTACAACGAGCTATTCAGCGGGGATCCCACCTGGGTTACCGAGTGCATCGGCGGCATGGGCCTGGATGGGCGGCCTTTGGTCACCAAAACCAGCTTCCGCATGCTGCACACCCTTTACAACCTGGGGCCGGCGCCAGAGCCCAACTTGACCGTGCTCTGGTCGGAGCGGCTGCCGGAAGCCTTCAAGCGCTACTGCGCCAAGGTCTCCATTGAAACCAGCTCCATCCAGTACGAAAACGACGACTTGATGCGCCCCTACTGGGGGGATGACTACGGCATCGCCTGCTGTGTGTCGGCCATGCGCATCGGCAAGCAGATGCAGTTTTTTGGAGCGCGGGTGAACTTGGCCAAGTGCCTGCTCTATGCCATCAACGGCGGTCGGGATGAGATCTCCGGCGAGCAGGTGGCTCCTGCTTTCGCCCCCATCACCGCCGATGTCCTGGACTACGACGAGGTGTGGCCGCGCATGGCGCAGATGATGGCCTGGCTGGCCAAAACCTACGTCAACACCATGAACATCATCCACTACATGCACGACAAGTACTGCTACGAGCGCCTGGAGATGGCCCTGCACGACCGGGACGTGCTGCGCACCATGGCCTTTGGGTTGGCCGGCCTGTCGGTAACAGCCGACTCCCTATCCGCCATCAAATACGCGCGGGTACGGGCCATCCGGGATGAGCGGGGCCTAGTGGTGGATTACGCGGTGGAGGGCGACTTCCCCAAATACGGCAACAACGACGACCGAGTTGACTCCATTGCGGTGCAACTGGTGCAGACCTTCATGGCCGAGCTGCGCAAGCACAAGACCTACCGCAATGCGGTGCCCACCCAGTCCATCCTCACCATCACCTCCAACGTGGTCTACGGCAAGAAAACCGGCAATACTCCCGATGGGCGGCGAGCGGGCGAACCCTTTGCCCCAGGGGCCAACCCCATGCACGGCCGGGACACCAAGGGGGCGGTGGCGTCGCTGGCTTCGGTGGCCAAGCTGCCCTACGACGACGCTCTGGATGGGATCTCCAACACCTTCTCGATTGTGCCGGCGGCCCTAGGTCGCACAGCGGAGGAGCGGGTTGCCAATCTAGTGGGGCTGCTGGATGGCTACATGCGGGATGGCGGTTTCCACCTCAACGTCAATGTTCTCAACCGCGAGACCCTGCTGCATGCCATGGAGCACCCGGAGCTCTACCCACAGCTCACCATCCGGGTTTCCGGCTATGCGGTGAACTTCATCAAGCTCACCCGCGAGCAGCAACTGGATGTCATTAACCGCACGTTCCATCAACACTGCTAAAAGACCAGCCTGGGGATCCCTGAAGTCCGCCCATACCGGGGTCGATGGAAGGGATCCCCCATCGATAACCGAGGAGGCCCGATGATCATGACTGTTTGTAGCGCTGCGGATCTGGTCAGCCAGTATGCCTCAGGACGGCGCGATTTTCGGGAGATCGATTTGCAGGGGGCTGAGCTGCAGGGGATCCATTTGGCTGGCGCCGATCTCAGCTATGCCGATTTCAGTGGGGCCAACTTGGCGGGGGCCAATTTGCGGGGGTGCGATCTCAGTTTTGCCGACTTCAGCGGAGCTAACCTATCGGGAGCCGATCTGCGGGGATGTCTCCTCTTTGGCAGCAATTTCCGAGGGGCGCTCTTAGAAGGAGCCTTGTTGGATCACGCAGATTTCGATGCCTATACCCATTTCCCGAAGGATTTTGATCCCAAGGCCCACCGCCTGCACGGCATCACGGTGGATACCTCCGTGCCTAGCCCACACGACCCATCGGTCTGAGCTGGGTGGGATCCCCAAGCTGCCCTTTCGGCTTTTTATCCCCCTTTCTCCCTTCCAGCCAGGATAGCAGCGGTCTAGCTAAAAGACCCTAGGGATCTAAAAAAATCTAGTCCCAACCTAATCCAAAGAGAAATGGAAACTGTGTTCTATTTAACCTGAGTTAGCAATCTGGAAGAAAACCTCAAGATTGATTGATATTTTGCAAAAGTCATCCAGGATAAAAGTATGGATACCGTTATGAACCCCCTGACACCAATTGCTGGGCGCATTCACTCGGTGGAAACCTGTGGCACCGTCGATGGGCCAGGAATCCGCTTCGTAATTTTTACACAGGGTTGTCCACTTCGCTGTTTGTATTGCCACAACCCTGACTGTCGGGATCCGGAGGCGGGACAGCTTGTTACGGTTGAGTCTTTAATTGCCGAGATCCAACGTTACAAGAATTACTTGCGAGGGGGGGGAGTTACGGCTACCGGGGGAGAGCCTTTAATGCAACCCACCTTTGTAGCTGAGATCTTCCGTCGCTGTCATGAGTTGGGCTTGCACACGGCTTTGGATACTTCTGGCTATGGGCAACTGGAAGCAGCCAAGCCTGTGTTGGAGCATACAGATTTGGTGTTGCTGGATATCAAGTCTTATCTGCCGGAGCTGTATCGAAAGGTTACCGGCGTTTCGCTAGAACCCACTCTTAATCTGGCCCGCTATTTAGACCAGATCCACAAGCCTACCTGGATTCGTTTTGTGCTGGTTCCCGGCTTGACGGATCCCGAGGAAAACATTAAGGGTCTGGCCGAGTTTGTGGCCACCTTATCCAACGTGGAGCGAGTGGAAGTTTTGCCCTTTCACAAGATGGGGGAATACAAATGGCAGCAATTGGGATTGCCTTACACCCTTGCCGATGTCGATCCACCCACACCCGAACAGGTGAATCACGCCTTACAAATCTTTCGGGATCAAGGACTGGTGGCTATTTGACAATTCTGCAGTTGCGGCTTGGGTCAGCATAGCCAGGTCACGCTTAGATCCGAAGTGATTCACAGTTAATCTCTGCACCGTCTCCAGACCAGCCCTGAGTTGACCGGAATCCAAGTTGATCCCCAGGCTAACTTTACGGACTCTATGTGAACTGAAGAATACCCCAAGAGGAGGGATCCCCAATGGAAGTTTGCGTCACCTACCGCGATGGTGTTCAGTTCCAAGCGGAAAGCCGAGGGCACCGCATTCTCAGCGACCAGCCTTTGGACAATCACGGTCGAGATCAGGGAATGACGCCGCCGGAATGGTTTCTGGCTTCTCTGGGCGCCTGTGTTGGTTTTTATGCCGTCAAATATCTGGAAGCTCGGCAGTTGGATCCCAGTGGGTTGGCTGTGGTGGTCACGGCGGAGAAAGTTGAGCATCCGGCTCGCCTAGATAACATTCACATTCGTGTAAAAACTGGGATCCCGCTGGACGGAAGGCATCAAAAGGGGCTGGAAAAAGCAGTTGATGCCTGCATCATTCACAATACGCTCACCCATCCCCCCACCCTGACCACCGAAATCCAAGTTCCTGCTCCTGTTGGCGCCTAGATTGCCATTCGGGTTATTCGACTATTTCCAACTATCCGATTGTCAATTGTTCCTATCGTCTAAGTCTTGATGAGTTTTGGAGGGATCCACCGATGCCAGTAACCAATCTAGCCGAGCTGGAAACCTTGATCCAGCAGGTGAAGGCTGCCCAAGCGGAATATGCAACTTTCACCCAAGAACAGGTAGACCGGATTTTTCACAGAGCCGCTCTGGCTGCCAACAACGAACGGATCCCGTTGGCCAAGCTGGCGGTACAGGAAACCGGCATGGGTATTGTGGAGGACAAGGTGATCAAAAATCACTTTGCCTCGGAATACATTTACAACAAATACAAACACGAGAAAACCTGCGGGGTTATCGAGCGGGATGAGAGCTTTGGCTACGAGCGCATTGCTGAACCAGTAGGGCTTTTGGCAGGTATTGTGCCGGTAACCAACCCTACCTCGACGACAATTTTCAAGGCTCTGATCACCCTCAAAACCCGCAACGGCATTATCTTTTCCCCTCATCCCCGCGCCAAAAAATGTACTATTGCCGCAGCCAAAGTGGTTAAGGAAGCCGCCGAGGCAGCGGGTGCTCCCGTGGGGCTCATTGGCTGGATCGATGAGCCCACCATCGAGCTGTCCCAGGCTTTGATGCAGCATCCTGAGGTGAAGCTGATCTTGGCTACCGGCGGGCCTGGCATGGTCAAAGCGGCCTACTCTTCGGGCCACCCGTCTTTGGGGGTGGGAGCGGGCAATACCCCGGCAGTGATCGATGCCAGTGCCGATATTCCCATGGCTGTCAGCTCGATTTTGTTGAGCAAGACCTTCGACAACGGCATGATCTGTGCCTCAGAACAGGCAGTGGTGGTGGTGGATGCCATCTACGAGCAGGTCAAGGCCGAGTTCGGCCATCGGGGGGCCTACATTTTGGATCCGGAACAAATCGAAGCCGTGCGCCGCATCCTTCTCAAAGACGGTCGCCTCAATCCGGCCATTGTGGGCCAGTCGGTGCAGACCATCGCTGCCCTGGCCGGTATCCAGGTACCCGAAGGCACCAAACTGCTGATTGGGGAAGTGGAGAAGGTGGGGCCGGAGGAGCCCTTCTCATACGAAAAATTGGCCCCTGTTCTGGCCCTCTACCGCGCCAACGATTTCCACAGCGCCGTAGATGTTGCTGTTCAACTGGTCAATTTCGGCGGGCGGGGACACACCTCTGTTTTGTATACAGATCCCGCCAATCGGGACGATATTGCCTACTTTGAAAATGCCCTGCAAACCGGTCGAGTCTTGATCAACACTCCCTCTTCACAAGGGGCCATTGGGGATCTCTACAACTTCAAGCTAGATCCCTCTCTGACTTTGGGCTGTGGCACTTGGGGGGGCAACTCTGTCTCCGACAATGTGGGGCCGCGCCACCTGCTCAACATTAAAACGGTAACCCAACGTCGGGAAAACATGCTCTGGTTTCGGATCCCGCCCAAGATTTACTTCAAGCCCGGATGTCTACCCATTGCTCTGCGGGAATTGGCCGGCAAAAAACGCGCCTTTTTGGTGACCGATAAGCCGCTCTTTGAGTTGGGCATATTGCATCCCATCACCCAGGTTTTGGATGAGATTCGCGTGAGCTGGGATGTGTACCACGATGTAGAGCCGGATCCCACCCTCAGCAACGTCAATCGCGGTCTGGAGCAGTTGCGCCAGTTTCAACCGGATGTGATCATCGCGGTCGGCGGGGGATCCCCGATGGATGCGGCCAAGGTGATGTGGCTGATGTACGAGCAGCCCCAGGTGGAGTTTGAAGGCTTGGCGATGCGCTTTATGGACATCCGCAAGCGGGTTTACGAGCTGCCGCCACTGGGGCAAAAAGCTCAGCTCATCTGCATCCCCACCACTTCCGGCACGGGATCCGAGGTGACGCCCTTTGCCGTAGTGACCGATGACCGGGTGGGGATCAAATACCCGCTGGCGGACTACGCCCTCACCCCCACCATGGCCATTGTGGATCCGGATCTCACCTTAAAGATGCCCAAGAAGCTAACGGCTTACGGCGGCATCGATGCCCTCACCCATGCTCTGGAAGCCTATGTGTCGGTGATGGCCAGCGACTTTACCGATGGGCTGGCCCTGCAGGCCATCAAGCTCCTGATGACCTACCTGCCGCGGGCCTACGAGAAGGGCGCCGAGGATCCCGAAGCACGGGAAAAAGTCCACTACGCCGCCACCATTGCCGGCATGGCCTTTGCCAACGCCTTTTTGGGGGTGTGCCACTCCCTGGCCCACAAGCTGGGATCCACCTTCCATCTGCCCCACGGCCTGGCCAATGCCCTGATGATTACCCACGTCATCCGCTACAACGCCACCGACGCCCCCTTTAAGCAGGCCATTTTTCCCCAATACCGCTATCCCAACGCCAAGCACCGCTACGCGGAAATTGCCGATTACCTGCAGTTGGGCGGGGCGGATGACGATGAAAAGGTCATGCGCCTCATCGAGGCCATCGAAGAACTCAAGCGGAAACTGGAGATCCCGGCCACCATTCGCGAGGCCCTGGGGGAGAAAGAGCGGGAGTTTTACGACCGCCTGGAGGCGATGGCGGAGCAAGCCTTTGACGACCAATGCACCGGCGCCAACCCCCGCTATCCCCTCATTCAAGACATGAAGGAGCTGTACGTTTTGGCCTATCGGGGCTGCCGGGTGGATTCTGCCCTCTACCACCAGCCGGAACCAGTGTTGGCCTAAGGAGTAGGGTATGTGGCAACGACTGGATCCCAGTGTGGATATCTGGAGGGCCCGATCCCATCCCCTGAATCCCATTTTTCTGCCCCGTTCGGTGGCGGTGGTGGGGGCCACGGAGCGGGAGGGCAGCGTGGGGCGGACGGTGTTGTGGAACCTCATTAGCCACCCCTTTGGCGGCACGGTTTACCCGGTCAATCCCAAGCGGCACCAGGTGTTGGGGATCCGGGCCTACGAGCGGCTGTCCGCTCTGCCGGAGCCGGTGGATCTGGCCATTATCGCCATTCCGGCAGCGGGGGTGCCCGAGGTGGTGCAGGAGTGCGTAGAAGCCGGGGTCAAGGGCGCCATTGTTCTTTCAGCAGGCTTCAAGGAAACGGGCCCTGCTGGCTGGGAGCTGGAGAAGCAAATTCAGCAGACTATCCAATCGCGTCAGCGGGACGGAGTCCTTGGGAAGCTGCGCTTGATTGGCCCCAACTGCCTGGGGATCCAAAACCCCCACACGGGCTTAAACGCCACCTTTGCTGCCCAGATGGCCCGGCCCGGCAATGTGGGCTTCATCAGCCAAAGTGGGGCCCTGTGCACCTCGATCCTGGACTGGAGCCTGCAGGAAAATGTGGGCTTCAGCGCCTTTATCTCTCTGGGATCGATGCTGGATGTGGGCTGGGGAGACTTAATCGACTACTTGGGCGAGGATCCCCATACCCACAGCATTGTCTTGTACATGGAATCCATCGGGGATGCTCGCTCTTTTCTGTCCGCGGCCCGAGAGGTGGCCCTGAGCAAGCCCATCATTGTCATCAAGGCGGGGCGCACCCAGGCGGCAGCCCAAGCAGCCGCTTCCCACACGGGCTCCCTCACCGGCAGCGACGCAGTGTTGGATGCGGCCTTCCGCCGTTGCGGCGTGCTGCGGGTGGATCACATTGAAGATCTCTTCGACCTGGCGGAGGTGCTGGCCAAACAGCCCCGTCCTCAGGGCCCTCACCTGACCATCCTCACCAATGCCGGCGGGCCAGGGGTGCTGGCCACCGATGCCCTCATTCGCGCCGGGGGATCCCTGGCCGAGCTTTCTCCCCAAACCCTGGAGCAGCTTAACCAGATCTTGCCCCCCCACTGGAGCCACGGCAATCCCATTGATATTTTGGGGGACGCAGATCCGGGGCGCTTTGCCCAAGTTTTGGAAGTGGTGTTGCAAGATCCCGGCAGCCAGGGCTGTCTGGTCATCCTCACCCCCCAAGCCATGACGGATCCCACCCGCACGGCTGAGAAAGTGGTGGAGACCTGGCGGCGCAGCGGATCCCGGCAGCCCATTCTGGCCAGTTGGATGGGGGGAGCTGGCGTGGATGCGGGCGAGCACATCCTCAACCAAGCCGGGATCCCCACCTACCGCTACCCGGATCAAGCGGCGCGGGTGTTTAGCCATCTGTGGCGCTTTAGTGACAACCTCAAGGCCCTCTACGAAACCCCCACCCTGGCTCCCACCAGGCCAGTGGAGCAGGAAAAAGTGCAGCAAACCCTTGCCCAGGCGAGGCGGGAAGGCCGCACGCTTCTCACGGAGGTCGAATCTAAGGAAATCCTGGCCGCCTACGGGATCCCCGTGGTGCCGACGCGGGTGGCCGAGAGCCCCGAAGCAGCAGTGGAAGCTGCCGAGGCCATGGGTTACCCAGTGGTGGTGAAGCTCTACTCCCACACCCTCACCCACAAAACCGATGTGGGCGGCGTGCAGCTCAACCTGCCCGATGCTGAGGCGGTGCGCCGGGCCTTCGGGCAAATCCTCCGCAACGTCAGCGAGAAAGCGGGGCCGGAGCACTTCCAGGGGGTCACGGTGCAGCCGATGGTGGACACGGATGGCTATGAGCTGATCCTGGGGAGCAGCCAGGATCCCCAGTTTGGGCCGGTGTTGCTGTTTGGCAGTGGCGGACAACTGGTGGAGGTGTTTCAGGATCGCTCCATTGGCCTTCCCCCCCTCAACACCACCTTGGCCCGGCGTCTGATGGAAAACACCCTCATCTACAAAGCCCTCAGGGGGGTGCGCGGACGCCCAGCCGTCGATCTGGAGGCCCTGGAACAGCTCTTGGTGCGCTTTAGCCAACTGGTGGCCGAGCAGCGGGAGATTAAAGAGATCGACATCAATCCGCTGCTGGCTTCCAGCGAGGGCCTGCTGGCTTTGGATGCCCGCGTCATTTTGCGAACCGAGCAGGATCCCCAGGTGCCCTTGGCCATCCGCCCCTATCCCACCCAGTACATCTGGAGCTTCCGGGACGGCATCACCATTCGCCCCATTCGCCCTGAAGACGAGCCTTTGGTGATCGATTTTCACCGCCACGTCTCCGATTACAGCGTCTATCTGCGCTACTTCCACCCGATCAAATACAGCGCCCGCATCGCCCACGAGCGCCTTACCCGCATTTGCTTTAACGATTACGACCGCGAGATTGCCTTAGTAGCAGAAAAACAGGAGCCAGAGGCCAATCGCGTCAGCGGGACGAAGTCCTTAATCCTCGGCATCAGCCGCCTCTCCAGAAAACATGGCTTTCCCCAAGAAGCAGAGTTTGCCATGCTGGTGGCGGATCCCTACCAACGGCAAGGGATTGGCACAGAGCTGTTGACCCGCCTCATTCAGGTGGCCCGCTGCGAAGGGATCCAGCACCTCACCGGCGAGGTTCTTTGCGAAAACGAGGCCATGCGCCGCCTGTGTCAGCGGCTGGGGTTTCAGTTGCGCCCTTCTCCAGAGGATCCCGGGATCCTCAAGGCTGCTCTGGCTTTAATCTCCGATCCGCCAATCCTCGCCACCTGCTCCCCCTAGAGATCCCCAGAGAACTAAAAACGGTTTACCGACTGGCTTACCGTAGAATAAGACGGGAAGAGTCCTGGCGCTTGTCCCCTCCCCTTTTGGGAGGGGGGTTGGGGGTGAGGGCGGACTCCCTCTGAGGAGGAGGAGAAGTTTTTGGGGATTGCTATGAACACTGAAGGGACACCTGCGAACAAATGGGGGATCCCCTCAGCAATCGAGGTGGTCTGGTCTGGGAGAGTTGGGGCCGGGATCCGCAGGCTGCCGGTGAGCATGGGGCGGTGGCTGGGGATGGGATCCCTAATTTTTGGCCTTCTTCTTGGCCTCAGTGGTTGTGTCAGCGGTATGGGCTCAGGGGGATCCAGAGAGGAAGTAGCGATTCTCCTGGCCTCCTTTGCGGTAACTCGAGACGCTTACCGGAAAATCGTTCCTGCCTTTGAGGCCCACTGGCTGGCTAAAACGGGGCAACGAGTGCGCGTAGAAAGCAGCTACGGCGGCTCAGCAACGCAATCGCGGGCAGTTATTGACGGGCTGGATGCCGATGTGGTGGCCTTGGCCCTGGCTTTGGATGTGGAGCGCCTCGTGGCTGCGGGTCTCATCCAGCCGGGATGGGAAGCCCGTACCCCCAACCAAGGGATCGTCACCCGCTCGGTGGCGGTGATTGTGACGTGGGAAGGCAACCCCCAGGGGATCCGCTCTTGGCAAGATCTGGCTCGGCCCGGCTTGCAGGTGGTTACCGCCAACCCCAAGACCTCAGGGGGCGCCCGCTGGAACTTTTTAGCCCTCTGGAGCGCTGTCCCTGAACCCCAGGCTCTGGCCTTCACCACCCAGGTCTACAAGAATGTCCGCATTTTGCCGCGGGACTCACGAGAGGCCACCGATGTTTTTTTCCAAAAAGGGCAAGGGGATGCCCTGCTCACCTACGAACATGAGGTGATCCTGGCGGGCTTGCGCGGCCAATCCCTGTTCTATGTGGTGCCGGATCCCAACATTTCCATCGACAACCCCGTAGCCGTGGTGGATGCCAATGTGGATCGCAAAGGTACCCGTGCCGTGGCCGAAGCCTTTGTGGACTACCTATTCACCCCAGAAGCGCAGCGGGCCTTTGCCGAGGTGGGCTTTCGCCCGGTGGAGCCGACGGTGGCCCAAGAGTTTGCCTGGCGGTACCCTCCTGTTGAGAAGCGGGTTACCGTCGCCGACCTGGGCGGATGGGAGGTTGTCCAAAGCCGCTTTTTTGCCGATGGGGCCTTGTTTGACCGCATCCAAGCTCAGTTGTAGGGAGTCTCCCTTGTTTTGGATCCCCGTTCAAGTTATCCTGGGAGCTGTATCAACGGTTTGTCGACAGGTTTACCGTAGATTAGCCGCGGGTTTAACTTCCCTCACCCTCTCCAGAAGACTCAGCCGGCAACCATCCAGCAACTTCTCAGGCAAACCACTAGCTAGGCAGAACCTATGGGTATCACCATCGAAGGGGTATCGAAGCGTTTTGGGCAGTTTCAGGCCCTTCACCCCACCGATCTCACCATTCCCACGGGATCCCTGGTTGCCCTCTTGGGGCCGTCGGGTTCTGGCAAATCCACCCTGCTGCGCCTGATTGCCGGCCTAGAAAAGCCGGATACGGGGCGGATTTCCCTCACCGGGCGGGATGCCACCCATGCCAGCGTCCAGGAGCGCAACATTGGTTTTGTTTTTCAGCACTACGCCCTGTTCAAGCACATGACGGTGCGGCAGAACATCGCCTTTGGCTTGGAGATCCGCAAGGCTTCACGGGCCGAGATCCGGGCGCGAGTGGATGAGCTGTTGGAGCTGGTGCAGCTATCGGGGTTCGGGGATCGCTACCCCTCTCAACTCTCTGGGGGGCAGCGGCAGCGGGTGGCCCTAGCCCGCGCTTTGGCGGTGGAGCCGCAGGTGTTGCTGTTGGATGAGCCCTTTGGGGCCCTGGATGCCAAAGTCCGCAAAGAGCTGCGCAAGTGGTTGCGGCGCCTGCACGATGAGGTGCATGTGACAACGGTATTTGTAACCCATGATCAAGAGGAAGCCATGGAGGTGGCGGATCAGATCGTGGTGATGAACCAGGGGCGGATCGAACAGGTGGGATCCCCGGCAGAAATCTATGACCATCCAGCTACACCCTTTGTGATGAGCTTTGTCGGCCCGGTCAACGAGCTTTCTCCCCGCTCCCAACTCTTTTGCCAGCTTCCCGAGGTGCAGGCCGGCCCGCATCAGCTTTTTTTGCGCCCCCACGATGTGCAGATTGAGGTCAACCCCGGCAGCAGTGGTGTTTCTGCCCGCGTTAAGGAGATCATCCACCTGGGTCGGGAGATTCAGGCGGAGCTGATTCTTAGCGATGGCGGATCCCTGTGGGCCCATCTCAGCCGCGAGCAATATGCCAACCAACCCCTGCAGGTGGGGCAGCAGGTCTATGTGCGCCCCAAGGTGGTGAAAGCCTTTCCCGTCAAAAAAACCGAGATGACCGCAATGCCGGTGGGAGCTTGAGAAACGTTGCTGCAAGCTTTGTCTCAACTGTCTTGGCCGTGGCGGCTGACCCTGGGCTATCTCTTCTTGATGTTGATTCTGCCGCTGGCTGCCTTGATTGCCAAGTCCAGCAGCGTGGGCTGGGCGGAGTTTTGGCGGATCGCGACGGATCCCGTGGCCCTCTCCGCCTATGAAGTTACTTTTGTAACCGCGTTGCTGGCGGCTCTGATCAACGGCGTGATGGGCACCCTGACTGCCTGGGTGCTGGTGCGCTACGCCTTCCCCGGCAAAAAGCTTCTCGAGGGGTTGATCGATCTGCCGTTTGCTTTGCCCACCGCCGTGGCCGGCCTCACCCTGGCAACGGTTTACAGCAGCAACGGCTGGATTGGATCCCTTTTGGCCCCCTTGGGGATCCGCATCTCCTTTACCCGCTTGGGGGTGGGGGTGGCGATGCTGTTTATTTCTTTTCCCTTTGTGGTGCGGACGGTGCAGCCGGTGTTGCAGGAGCTGGAGAAAGATGTGGAAGAGGCAGCCTGGAGTTTGGGGGCTTCCCGCTTTCAGACCTTCCGGCGCGTGGTGCTGCCCCAGATTCTGCCGGCGGTGCTCACCGGGGTAGCCCTAGGGTTTTCCCGCGCCGTGGGGGAATACGGCTCTGTGGTGATCATTGCTTCCAGCATTCCCTTTCGGGACTTGATTGCGGCGGTGCTGGTGATTCAGCGGCTGGAACAACACGACTATGCTGGGGCAACCGTGATCGGAACGGTGATGTTGGGGATCTCTTTCCTGTCGCTGGTGGTAATTAACCTTCTGCAAGCCTGGGGAAGTCGCCATGAAACCTGACGAGGTAGCAGGTGTCAAACCGAAGCCCTCAACATGGCTGTCGGGCCTGTTGATCGGGATCGTCGGGCTTTACATCGCGCTGCTGCTGGGGATCCCGGTGGTGAACATCTTCTATCAGGCGTTTCGAGAAGGGATCCCAGCCTTTCTCCATCGCCTGACGGAGCGGGAGTTGCTCAGTGCCCTGCGGTTGACGGTGCTGACGGCGCTGGTCGTTGTGCCCCTCAATACCTTTTTCGGCCTCTGTGCCGCCTTGGCCATTGCCCACCGGCGTTTTCCGGGGCGGGCGCTGCTGCTGAGCCTGATCGACTTGCCCTTTTCCATTTCCCCGGTGGTGGCCGGCCTAATGCTGGTGCTCATCTTCGGGCGTCAGGGTTGGCTGGGATCCTGGAACTTGCGGGTTATCTTTGCATTTCCGGGCATTGTGTTGGCAACGGCTTTCATCACCCTTCCTTTTGTGGCGCGGGAAGTGTTGCCGGTGTTGGAGGAGGCAGGCACCGACCAGGAAGAAGCCGCCAAAACGCTGGGGGCGACCCCCTGGCAGATCTTCTGGAGAATCACCCTGCCCAACATCCGCTGGGGCCTTCTGTACGGCGTCATCTTGACCAATGCCCGCGCCATGGGGGAGTTCGGCGCTGTGGCTGTGGTTTCCGGCAACATCATTGGCCGCACCCAGACCTTGCCCTTGTTCGTGGAAGATGCCTACCGCAGTTATGCCACCGGCTCAGCCTATGCGGCGGCGGTGGTGCTCTCCTTGCTGGCGGTGGTAACCCTAGTGGCTAGGGAGTTCCTTGAGCGGGGATCCCATTCCCGCCGGATCTTTTGATCCGTCAGGGTGTGGATCAGACGGGCTCGGTGAGGATCTCTGGCAGACAAACCTTAGTGCCCCCCAGGCCGCAGTAGCCGCGCGGATTCTTGGCCAGATATTGCTGGTGGTAGTCTTCGGCGTAGTAAAACTCAGGCGCGTCTAAGATCTCGGTGGTGATCTGGCCGTAGCCGTGGGCCGTTAGGGCCTGCTGATAGAGATCGCGGGTTTTTTCCGCCAGCTCCCGCTGCGCCGGAGAATACACATAGATGCCGGAGCGGTATTGGGTGCCCACATCATTGCCCTGGCGCATCCCCTGGGTAGGGTCGTGATTTTCCCAAAACACCTTCAGCAGTTGGGCATAGCTGACCTGAGCTGGGTCGTAAACCACCCGCACCACCTCGTTGTGGCCAGTCAGGCCAGTACAGACCTCTTCGTAGGTGGGGTTGGGGGTAAACCCGCCAGCGTAGCCCACCGCTGTGCTGAACACCCCTGGCACCTGCCAAAACTTGCGCTCTGCCCCCCAGAAGCAGCCCATGCCGAACATGGCCAGCTCCATGCCCTCGGGAAAAGGCGGCTGCAGCGGATGGCCATTGACAAAATGCCGATTCACGATCACCATCGGCTCGGCCCGGCCCGGCAAGGCTTCTTCCGGTTTGGGCAGGGACAGTTTCTTGCCAAGTTTGCCAAAGCCAAAGAGCACCATAGGGACAGCCCGATACATTCGTTAACACTTATCAGCCTAGCTCAGTTGGCTCCTCATGTGTTGGAAAAATCCTTGATCGGGTCAGCTCACCGATTCAAAAGCCCCCAGCCGCTTGGCCACTAGCAGATAGACGGTCATGATCCCCATCGGCACAACCGTGAAGGCTGCCGCCAAGGGAATGTTGCCAGAGGTGCCCTGAAAGGCGAGAACTGCCTGCCCGATGAAATAGCTGGAATTGCCCAGAGAATAAGGCACCACAAAATCTCCTAGCGTTAAGGAAAAGGTGAAGACCGACCCGGCCAGGATCCCTGGCAAGGCGAGGGGAAGAGTAACATGGCGGAACGTTTGCCAACCCTGAGCTCCCAAATCTGCAGAAGCCTCAATTAAGCTATCAGGCACTCGCTCCAAAGCCGCCTGGATCGGCAGAATCATATAGGGCAGCCAAACATAGAGAAACACCAAGAAAATACCCAAGTTGGATACGGCCAGCGATGGCCCACCGATCCCGGGCAACTGCAAAATCTTTTCCACCCAGCCCTGTAGGCCCACATGGGTGAGTAGATAGGTAAGGATCCCTTCTTTAGCCAAGATCAACTTCCAGGCATAAACCCGAATCAAATAACTAGACCAAAGCGGTAGGAGCACCAACAAATACAAAAAGCCCTTCCAGCGAGGAGAGGCCAGTCTGACCATGGTATAGGCCAGAGGAAAAGCCAACACAATGGCAGCCAAAGTGACTGCCAAAGCCATAGTCAAGCTGCGGACAAAGATATCCACATTGGCCGGAGTGAGCAGCTCTCGATAGGTGGCCAAAGTAAACTTTCTCAGGATCAGGCCGGTAAAGGGATCCAGATGATAAAAACTTTGCAGCAGCAGCGCCAGCAGCGGCCCCAAGTAAAAGACCAGCAACCAAATGAGAGGTGGCCCCAACAGAATGGCAAGGGTGAGCGTCGGGTGACGATAGAGGAATCCAAACAGATCGGGTTTATCGGTTATTTGAGTTGTTTTGGTCATGGCCAGGCAGCTATGAAGATTAGCTTTTCATTCCCTTTTTTGGTGTTATTGGAATTGTAGGTCGATGATCCGATAGAATCCAATAGAGTTGGGATTGAGAAAGTGCGAATAGGCAAGAGGAATACCTGCTGGCGAGCATCCTTCGAGGGAAAACGGCAATCAGAAGATGCCGGTATCTTGGCGGGAAGTGGAGGGCCATCGCAGGCAGGGATCCTTTGAACCTTTCGGGGACATTGAGAGTCAGACAAGGCAAGGTCGAGAACAAGGGAGTCCGGTCTTGTGCAGGCGGCAAAGGATACATCCGATTGGGAGCTGATCCAGCGCTGCCTCAACGGCAACAGCCAGAGCTTTCGCCAACTCTACCGCAAATACCAGCAGTCGGTACGGAATATCCTCTATCCCTTGTGTGGAGCCGATCTTTTGGATGACCTGGTACAGGAAGTGTTTATTCGTGCCTGGAAAGGGTTGCCTCGGTTTCGCGGCTCGGCCCAGTTTTCCACTTGGCTGTATCGCATCTGCTGGAATGTGGCCTCAGATCAGCGACGGCGCTGCGCCCGGCAACACTCCCAAACCCAAAACCTGGCCCTCGGATCGGATATCGCTCACCCTGGCCCCGACCTGATGCACTTGCACTACCAACAGGCTCTACAGCAAAGCATGGCTCAGCTTAGCCCTGAACACAGAATGGTTCTGATTCTGCACGACCTAGAAGATCTGCCCCAGAAAGAAATCGCCGAGATTTTAGGGATCCCGGTGGGAACGGTGAAGTCCCGGCTGTTTCACGCCCGTGCCACCATCCGTCAACACCTACTTCAGGAGGGCATTACCCCATGAGTGAGCACCCCAACCCCCTTGAAGAAGAGCGGCTGCGCCACTTTTTGCGTCAATATCGCCCCCTCCCTCCCCCTGCGGCCTCTGGGCTGGAGGAGCAGATCCTTCAAGTTGTGGCGACTCATCCACTTCATGGCCGGCTCAAGCACCCTTGGCGTTGGGTTGGCATCTCCCTTTTGGCGGGCACTTTGCTGGGCTGGATTGGCTATCAGCGCTGGCAGGTACAGGTGGTGGCCCAGGAGACCGAAGCCCTAGAAAGTTTTTTGGTGAGCACTTGGGGAAGCTTGCTGAGCCCAGAGGGAACAGAAACCGAAACTTGGTGGATAGAACGCGATCCAGAGGGATCCTAAATCCATCAGCCTCACGAATATCCCCCTTCATTGACCATTACACCGCTGAGACTTCTGAGACCTTGGTCAGATTCTTGGTCAGATTCTTAGAAAAAGCCTGCAAAGAACCATGAGAAATGCTTGGATTTGGATCCCCATTTTGCCACTCTACCTGGGATCCCTGGGTGAACCGGTGATGGGCCAACCCCGCCCCCTGCGAATGATGGATTTGCGCCGCCCCTTTGCTCGCAATTTGCGGGAGCTGAACCTCTCCGACGAGCAGTTGCGGCAATTGCAGCAGATCCGCCACCGCAAACAGGAAGAGTTGTTGGAGCGCATTTTGGAGTTGAGGGCAGCCCGCGGTCGATTGCGGGAGTTGCTGGTCGGCGATGCCCCTGAGTCAGAAGTGGCAGCTCAATTTCAGCGGGTACAACAGCTAAGCCAAGAAGTAAATGCCAAACGTTTTGAGGCAGTTCTGGAAATGCGACAGGTCCTCAGCTCAGAACAGCGGCAACACCTGCTGAAAATTCTCGAAGAGGCCGCTCCATTTTAATTGGATGGCTGGTTGGTATGAGCTGTTATGGTCATTTAAACAGGAATGAAACATTTCCGCCTGGCTCCCCTCTTCCTCTGAGAGAAGGGGTGAAGGCAGTGGCAGGGAGCGTTTGGGGAGTGTCTCAACCTAGCTTGAAATGACTATAACAAGGCGCTTAAATATCCAGGGCAACAATGACAGGGGCATGATCGCTGGGTTTTTCGGCCCGCCGTGGCTCAACATCGATCCAGCAAGCGGTGGCTTTCTCCTGTAGCTCACGAGACAGATAATGATGATCAATGCGCCAGCCGCGATTCCTTTGAAACCCCCCCGAGCGATAGTCCCACCAGCTAAAATGGCCGGGATCTGGGGTGAACCTGCGAAACGCATCTTCAAACCCTAAAGCCAGGATCTCCCGCAGGGCTTGTCGCTCCGGTTCGGAAGCCATGATTTCTCCCGCTTTTTGAGGATCGTAAATATCCCGATCTTCCAGGGCAATGTTAAAGTCCCCGCAGAGCAGGATGGGATCCCCTTGGCTCAGGGCAACCGCGAGGTAATCCTTCAGTGTGGCCAGCCAGCGCAATTTATAGGCGTATTTTTCCGATCCCACCTCAGAACCGTTGGGCACATAAAGGTTGAGAATACGGATCCCGCGGTAGATGGCGCTCATCAGCCGCTTTTGCTCGTCCAAATCTGCCGCCGCAGGCAACAGCGCACCAAACCCCCGTTCCACTTTTTCCGGGGGATCCCGGCTGATCAGAGCCACACCGTTGTAGGACTTTTGCCCGTAGACCTCCACATGAAAGCCCCGCTCCTGAAAAGCCGTCCGGGGAAAGTCCTCATCTACCACCTTGGTCTCCTGCAGGCAGAGCACATCCAGGGATCCCTGGCTGTCCAGCCAAGCCAAAACCTGAGGCAGCCGGGTGCGAATGGAGTTGACATTCCAGGTGGCCACTTGCATGAGGGATCCCGCTCACTCCACCAAGGCTCTTCCTCGGATTTGGGCCAGCCGCTCCGCATCCAGCACCTCACCCTCAGTGTAGTAGCCGGCAGCTTTTTTGGCCTCGATCTCCACACGGGCATCCGCCGGGATCAGCTCTTCTGGGATGGGCACCCGCTGCAGAACCTCAATGCCGGAGTTGGTGATGGCTCGATACTTGAGGTCGCTCATGGAAATCAGGCGATCGATTCGGGTTATGCCCAGCCAATGGAGCACATCCGGCATCAGCTCCTGAAAGCGGATGTCTTGCACCCCTGCCACACACTCGGTACGGGCGAAGTAGGCATCGGCCCGATCCCCTCCTTCCTGGCGCTTGCGGGCGTTGTAGACCAAAAACTTGGTCACCTCTCCCAAGGCGCGGCCTTCTTTGCGCAGGTACACAATCACCCCAGCTCCACCGGCCTGGGCCGTCTTAACGCATTCCTCAATGCCATGCACCAGGTAGGGGCGGCAGGTGCAAATATCCGAGCCAAACACATCGGAACCATTGCATTCGTCGTGAACCCGCACCGCCAGGGGCAAAGCCGGGTCGGTGATGGCGGCCACTTGCCCGATGATGTACACCGTCTGGCCACCGATGGGCGGCAAAAACACCGATAGGTCTGGACGGGTCACCAATTCTGGAAACATGCCTCCCGTTTGCTCGAAGAGGGTGCGGCGCAGCAGGCTTTCGCTCACCTGCAATCGTTTGGCGATCCCCGGCAGGTACCAGACCGGCTCGATTGCGGCTTTGGTGACCACCAGGCTGCCGTTGTCTTTGAGGATCCGGCCATCCACCCGTAACCGCCCTTTGTTGACCGCCTCCTGCAGTTCTGGCATGTGGATGTGGGCCTGGGTAATGGCAATGGTGGGACGAATGTCGTAGCCCTGGGCATAGAGGGGGGCAAAGACTTCTCCCACAACCGCTCCCCAGGGATCCAAGGACACAATCCGGTCTGGATCTCCCCAGCTTGGGTGAGGGCCAATCGACACCACCGGGGCAGTATGGGTTAAATCGGCGCGGTGATCCGCCTGCAGAGAGCCACTGGCTACAGCCAATGCCCGATAGACAGCGTAGGCTCCCGCATGGGTGCCGATGACATTGCGATGGGCAAGATTGGTCAGGCTACCCACCACCGGCCCCCGCTGCAGTGGATCCAAGGATCCCCAGCGAATCGGCTGGGCTTGCGTCCCATAAGGGGAGGGATGGGAGGTGAGAACAATGTGATGAGGACGGGAGGAAGGTTCGCTCATGGTCCTCAAATGCCTGGAAAATGGAAGAATCTGGAGAAAACAGAATTATAGGCGATCCCCAGCCGTTTCCAGAGAGCTTGCCCCTTCTTTTGGGGTGCCTAGACAACGATTTTGGCCAAACCCAAGGGGCGGATCCCTGCCGGCGAAACCTCGACCCGATAGGGCAACATCTCTACCCCGACCTGCAGGGCCTCACGAAACAGACGGGCATAGCGGGGATCCCGTTCTTCGCCGGGGGCAAACTCGGTGCAATCGGCGCGATTGATCCAGTACAGCAGCAGAGCCCGCTGCCCCTGTTGGCGGATCTGGATCAGATCTTCCAAGTGTTTTTGGCCGCGGGTGGTCACCGTATCGGGAAACAGCGCGCGGGATCCCTTGGCCCAGGTGGTGTTCTTCACCTCCAGATAGGCCGAGCCAGCGTCTCCTGTCAGCAGAAAGTCGATTTTGCTCTTGCCGCAGGTCACCTCCCGTTGCCGGCGAGAAAACCCTGCCAATTGAGGAAACCACCCTCGCTCCAGCCCCCAGTCCACCAGGCGATTGGGCAAGCTGGTGTTGATCCCAACCCATACTCCATCCACCTGGATCATCTCCCAGGTGTAGGCCAGTTTCCGTTTCGGCTCTGGGTGATGGGAGAGATACACAGGTGCCCCCACCTGACAGACCCCACTCATCGGCCCTGTGTTGGGGCAATGGGCGATGATCTGTTGCCCGTTTTCCAGCTCCACATCGGCCAAAAACCGCTTGTAGCGGCTGCGCAGCACCCCTCTGTGCAAGGGGCTCGAAAAGCGGTAAGGTACCGGCCCATCCCTGCACTCCATCCCCAAAGCCTCTCCTTTCGTAGGTATTTTTCTTTAGGATTTTGGAAATCTTCTCCGGGGATCGTCTCTCCTGCGCTAGGGTAAATCATGTGTCCCAGGGCTTGGGGCACCCTTTTACGGCTTTTTCCGACTTCATGGGAATTCTGCAGATCACTCTGGGAAGCAGTAAGATCCCTATCGCACAAGAGAGGCGTCTGCATTAGCTGTAGTCAGTGCTGCCGGAAAGAGCTGTATTGGCGATTAAACCCATTTAACACCTCTTTTTTCTGCCCTTTTGTCAAAACTTGGAGAAGAAAACCCGAATGCTGCGTCTTGATCCTGATCCCGGCTTTCAGCCTGCGGATCCCTTGCAGGACAACCGTGGGCGTGTGGCCATATTCATCGACGGATCCAATCTGTTCTATGCCGCTCTGCAACTGGGCATTGAGATCGACTACACCCGCCTGCTGAAGACGCTGAGTGGTCGGTCGCCCCTTTTGCGCTCTTTTTTCTACACCGGCGTCGATCGCAACAACGAAAAGCAGCAGGGGTTTTTGCTCTGGATGCGCCGCAATGGCTACCGCGTGGTTACCAAAGAGCTAACCCAGTTGCCCGATGGATCCAAGAGAGCCAACCTGGATGTGGAAATTGCCGTGGATATGCTGTCGCTGGTGCGCTGGTATGAGACGGCTGTGCTGGTGAGCGGTGATGGAGACTTGGCCTACGCGGTCAATGCCGTCAGCTACCAAGGGGCACGAGTGGAGGTGGTCAGCTTGCGTTCCATGACCAGCGATCAACTGATCAACTTGGCGGATCGCTACATCGACCTGGAATCCATCAAAGACCAAATCAAGAAGACCAACCGTCCCTCCTCCGCCTACCTGTACCGACCGGGGTTCACCGCCGATGAGGAGGACGAGGGATAACTTTCCCTCCCCCACAGGGAGAAGGGAAAGCAGAGCAACGGGGGGCTTACTGGGCTTTCCAATTTGAAGGGATCCCTTGCAGCAGGTAAACCGGGTTCAGGGGGGCAAAGCGGGTGCCCTCGGCCAGGACGGCAGAGCGGGAGATCTGAACGTGATCTACTCGAACTTGCCAGCCCCGAGAACGCAGCCATTGCAGGGCTTCACTGCAGGTTTCTAGGGTAGCGAAGTTGGCCACTAAGATCCCTCCAGGCCGCAGGCGGGCTTCCACTACCGGCAGCAGGTCGCGGATCCCTTTGCCGCCGCCGCCTAGCACCACCCGATCTGGGTCGGGCAAGTTGGCCAACACTTGGGGGGCTGCTCCCGGGATCACCTGCAGGTTCTCTGGGCCAAAGCGTTGCCGGTTGCGCCGAATCAGACAGATGCCCATGGCGTTGCGCTCGACAGCATAGACCTGGAGCCGAGAAGAGAGGCGGGCTATTTCGATGGCCACCGAGCCGGTGCCGGCACCGATATCCCACACCACGCCCTCTTGGGGGAGCTGCAGGGATCCTAAGGTGAGCAGGCGGATGGGCTGCTTGGTGATCAAGCCGGGCTGGTCGGGAAAGGTGTAGAACTGGTCGTCCGGGATCCCGACCAAAGGCCAGCGATGGGGATCTGGCTCCGGTTCTACCCGTCGCAGCACCACCACGTTGGGGCTGGGGAAAACGGCGTCTTCCCCTTCTTGGAGGGGCACGACCTGTTCTTGAGGGGATCCCAGTTGACTACAGACCCAGGCTTGGTAACGCACCGGCAGCCGCAGGTCGGCAATGAACTGGGCCAAGACGGTCGGTGTATGCTCCGGATCGGTGAGCACCACGATCACAGGGGATCCCTGCTTGAGAACGGCTTCCAACCGCTCCACTCCCCGCCCGTGTAGGCTGAGGATGGTCGCCTCCTGCCAGGGGATCTGCAGGCGGTTCAGGGCCAGCTGCACCGAGCTCACCTGCGGATAGAAGGCCAACCGCTCCGCTGGGAAATACTCCGTCAACAGCCGCCCGATCCCGAAAAAAAGCGGATCCCCGCTGGCCAACAAAACTAGGGATCCCTGAGCCATCTCCTGCTGCAAAAGCGGGATCCAACTTTCCACCGGCCCGGTGAGCGGGATCTTGCGGGCCGGATGATCGGTAAAGTGCCGGAGCAGATGAGGGGCTCCTGCCAAAACCCTGGCTTGGGAAAGGTGGGGGATCCCCCAGGAAGCCACAGAGCCATCCCCCGCTACCCCTACGACCGCAAGCTGAGGTGACCGCCCAGGTGCTGCCGTAGCCATTTAACGTTCGACAGGTGGGTGGTATTGGCGCATGTGATTGAGAAAATCCAGTCGCAGCTCCGCCACTTCCCGTTGCATTTCCCGCATCTCCCGAATAAAGCTGAGTTGAGCCTCGATCAGGCGGCCATCGCGCTCCCGAAATTGCTCCATCATCATGGCTTGCGCTTCCCTCAGTTCGGCAAACCCAGCCTGCATATCTCGGCGGCACTCCTGTATGGCCACCTCCAGCTCGTCTCCCCGCTCTTCGTTCTGTCGAATCCGCTCCTGGTTCTGTTGGATCAACGCCCTGATCTCCTGGATTTCGGTCTGGAGTTGGGCTTCCATAGCCTGCCGCTCGGCCCGCATTTCGGCCATCTGGGCCTCAAAGCGCTCGGCAGATCGTTGCTGCTCGGCCCGCATTTCGGCCATCTGAGCCTCAAAGCGCTCGGCAGATCGTTGCTGTTCAGCCCGGATCTCGGAGATTTGGGCTGCAAAGGCCTGCCGCATCTCAACCATCTGAGCCTCAAAGCGCTCAGCCGACCGCTGCTGCTCGGCCCGCATTTCGGCCATCTGGGCCTCAAAGCGCTCGGCAGATCGTTGCTGTTCAGCCCGGATCTCGGAGATTTGGGCTGCAAAGCCCTGCCGCATCTCAACCATCTGAGCCTCAAA
>NZ_JBSSAH010000045.1:0-23760 GCF_054058415.1 Thermostichus sp. MS-CIW-38
GTGCCGTCCGAGAGGGTAGCCAAGCGGGCAATGCCCATGTCCATGCCCACTGCGCCCCCCTGCGGAATAGGCCAATTAACCTCCCGCTCGGTCTGGATCGACACGAACCACTTGCCAGCGTGCTTGGATACGGTGACGCTCTTGACCTTGCCCACCACGTCGCGGCTGTTGCGATAACGCAGCCAGCCAAGTTTGGGCAGAAAGATGCGGCTGTTGGCCTGGTCCAGCTGGATTTGCTTGGGGTCGGGATAACGGAAACTGTCCGACCGGCCCTTTTTCTTGAACTTCGGGAAGCCGGCGCGTTGGGCGAAGAAGTGGCTGTAGGCCCGCTCCAAATCCTGGAGCGCCTGTTGCAGCGGATGCACCGGCGCATCCGCCAGCCACGCCGTATCTGCGCTGTGGCGCCACGCGGTGAGCAACTGGCACAGGCCCGCATAGCCTAGCTTTTTCTGGCCTTGCTCGTGACGCTCCTTCTGCAACGCCAGTGCTTTGTTGTAGACGAACCGGCAGGAGCCAGCAAAGCGGCGCATCTGCCGTTCCTGCTGGCTGTTGGGCAGCAATTCGTACTTGAAGGCTTGAAGTCGTTGCACCGCTCAATCGTATTCTTGGCCTATGCGTGATGACAACGATATTCACATGGCCGGCACTGCGTTTTTAAAGGGCGTCGGCTACGGTGGGCGTCGGCTACGGTCGGCGCTATCCTTCCCTGCCCTGAAGGACGGGGCTTGCCGCGCCTTTTGGTCAAGTTTCTGAAGCCTACACCAGCAAGACCTATAGTTGGAGTGCCGAGAAGGCTCAGAGGGCATTCGTATGCACCGAGACCTGAATGGCGCATGGGGGATTTTCCTGCATGCTTAGGTAGAACTGCCCTGTTCCGGCAATCTGCATTGGTGAAAGATGCTAGCTTTTTTAGCATCCAGTAGCCCAAAAAGTGCGGACTATGGTCAAGCGTGTGCGGTTGGATCCCATTGCCCAAGTGTCTGAAATCGCCACCAACAGCAATTTGCTCTCGGTACTGTTGCAGGAAGAGCTGAATGTGTTGAAAGAGTGCGGCGGGCGCGGCCTCTGTGCCACCTGCCATGTGTACGTTAAGGAAGGGATGGAGTCTTTGTCTCCGGTGAGCAAGCGGGAGCAGCGCACCCTGGAGGCGATCACCACCTGCAAGCCCAACTCCCGCCTGGCCTGCCAAGCGCGCGTGCTGGGGGAAGGGGTGGTGGTGGAATTGCCTGCCGGGATGTACATCAATGCTTTTCAGGATATCGAGGCGTTGATCGGTCGGCGGGCCGAACAGCCGCTTTTGCACCCTGTAACCGGCGCCATTTTGGTGCAGGAGGGTAAACTGATCACCCGCTCGGTGCTGGAATCGGTGAAAGGGCTGGATCTGGATATCCAAGAAGCGTTGGCTCGGAGCAGCCAGGAGTTTTGAAATTGTGATCGCGACAGCGGGCCGGAGTCCTTTCCCATCCTTTAGGCCAGTTTGAGCCACTTGGCCACCCCATCTATACAGAGAGCATTCTTGGGCCTTGGGCACTCCATCATGACAAGGCATTTTCCTTCCTAATGATGAGCTGATGATGAGATGAGTACCCCTATGCCCCCTGTGTTTCTTGGGATCGATCTGGGCACTTCTGGGATGCGGGTGGTGGCCCTCTCAGAGCAGGGGGAGGTGGTGGCCAAAAGCGAGCGCCAGTGGGATCCCCCAGAGACCAATCCGGGCCGCTGGTTGCGAACCCTGAAAGCCCTTTTGGGACAACTGACCGCGCAACTGGGGGAGCAGTATTCCATTGCAGCTCTGAGTGCTTGCAGCACTTCCGGCACCATTCTGCCGGTGGATGGTCGAGGCATGCCGTTGGAACAGGCGTGGCTGTATTCCGACCCGCGGGGCCAGGCTCAGGCCAAGCAATTGGGGATCCCTGCCAGTTGGGGTCTCAGCCGTTGGCTGTGGTGGGCGGAAGCCTATCCTGATCAGTATCGAGACAGCTACTTGGCCCATCCGGCGGACTTTTTGCTGAGCCAACTGGGGGGGCGCAGGCAGGTGACCGATCACACCCATGCCCTCAAGAGCGGTTTCGACCTGGAGGCCTACACCTGGCCTCAGGAGTGGTTGGCGCGGCAGGGCCTAAACCCCAAGCATTTCCCCGAGGTGGTACCGCCGGGAACGGTTTTAGGAACGGTGCGAGCAGACTGGGGGTTGGGGCCGGAAGTGCTGATCGCGGCAGGGATCACCGATGGCTGTGCCGGGCAACTGGCGGCAGGGGCTATTCGCTTGGGGCAGGTTTCCACCAGCTTGGGCACAACCCTTATTTTTAAGGCCAACAGTCCGGATCCCATACAAACCCCAAGCATCTATTCCCATTTGCACCCGGACAGTGCTCCGCACCGCTGTCACGAACGAATGGTTTGGTGGCCGGGGGCCGCCTCTTTTTGTGGAGGCGGAGTTTTGCCTCATTACTTCCCCGACGGCAACCTGCAAATGCTGGATCAGCAAGCTCAGGCTTATCTGCCCACCGGGCTGGTCAGCTATCCCCTTTGTCAGCCGGGAGAGCGTTTTCCCATTGTCGATCCCCAGTTTGCCGGGTTCTTGCCGGAGGCAGAAGAGGGATCCCCCCGTTTTTACGCTGCTTTGTTGGAGGGGGTAGCGATGGTGGAGCGGCTGGGGCTGGAAACGTTGGCCGCTCAAGGGATCCCAGTGCCAGAGCAGAGCCCGATTTTCACCACCGGTGGAGGCAGCAAAAGCCCTCTCTGGTTGCGCCTACGCGCCAGCATCCTTGCTCGTCCCTTGGCTGTGGTGAAACACCCGGAGCCGGCTGTGGGGGCAGCCATCTTGGCCGCTTCTGCCTATTGGTGCTGCTCTGTCCAACAGGCTGCCGATCGATTGGTACAGGTAGAACGCTATGTTCAACCGGATCCAGAGTGGGTGAAGTCTTACGCAGAGATCTACTCGGTCTTTCACAGCCGCCTGAGCAACCTGCTTTGACATGTTCCCTGCTCTACTGGCTTGCTTCCCCGTAGCGGTAGGGTGAGGATTCTTGTTACTGGTTCCACAACAGCCCTTGCCGCAAAGGATCCCGTCCCGCTTTCGCCAGTAGGTTTCCCCTCTAAAACAGCGATGATGGTTTCCCAGTTGTTCAGGCTACAGACTTATGACTATGTAAGTATTAAGCGGTCACGGGATACAGCTGCCTACCTACGTTTTTTGAGCTTCGTGAATGCTCAGCCGTGGAAACGAGATTCTTTTTAAACGGAAATGAAATATTTTCGTTGCATTGCTTCCTAACTTTCCTTCTCTCCTAACTAAAGAGAAGCTAGGGGTGAGGGTCGGCAGCGAGGTGTCTCAATCTTGTTTGAAGCGACTGTAAAAGCATTCTGACATCGAAAAGCAGGGATCCCCGCTTGGGGATCCCCGATTGGTATGGCCGGAGCCGCAAGCCAAGCTAGGGCTGCCGCTGGAAGCTCTTGACTTCTAAAACCGGCCCTACCTGAGCCACCGTCACCATGTCTTCTCTGATCTGTCCCTGGATGGTGACCTCTAGTCCCTCTTGCAAGAGCTCTTTGGGGGCACGGAAAAGGGCATAGTGCTCGCCGGAAGGCAGCGTCAGCACCCACACTCCCCCTTCGATATCCAGGAACTGGATGGTACCGCTGTACTCTTGCATCACTGCCTCAGCGCCAGCCCGGTTGCCGTGGATTGAGATTCCGTAGCCGCTTGCGCTCCCAAGTAGGCCAGGCCCAGGCAGAGCAAGCCATTGAAGAGCAAGAAGGAGCGACCCAACCAAGCAGAGGATCCAAGCCATAGCACCCCCTCATAAAACAGGGATCCGGACAAGAGCAGATGCGAGGCCATGCCAATGCACAAGCCAATCACCGCCCAGCGCCAGCGCCGATGGCCCAGGAGCAGCAACATCAACAGGCCTGGGATCAACACGCTGGCAAATAGGGGGTTCAAGGCATTGGTCTGGGCAAAGGCGGTGCCCAACTCCGGCAGGGAGCTACCCGCCAATTGGAAGGGCCAACGGGGGCCACCGACAATCGCCAACCCCTGCAAGGGGAAAAGACCGGCACTGCCCAAAAGCATCCCAGCCAGCAAAGGCACCGTCTGCAGCAGCCGCTTGGGAGCCAGCCACCAGCGGATCAGCACCAGGATAATGTAGCCGCCCACCACCATCAGCAGCTTCGGCACCAGAGCAATCGGGCCACCATCGAACCAGAAGCGTGGGTTGAGGTAGCCATTGTTGTTCAGGTACTGCAGGAAGTCCTTCAACCAGAGCACCAAGGGGTTTTCCTCCTGTTGTCCTGTGGCCCTGGCCAGCGCCTTGGCCGCATCCAAACGACCAGCCCCGTAGAAGTTCTGTTTGTCGCCGGGCACTGGGGTAGCCGACATTTTCAGCACTTCCTCCACCTTGTCCGGGTCTTTGATGCCCTGAGCCTGGATCAGAGCTGCCACACCGGCTACGTGGGGAGTGGCCATGCTGGTGCCTTGGAAGTAGGCAAAGACCGGCTCGTTGGGGTTACGACGATTGATGGTTTGCTGCAGAATGCCGTACTCGGGGTGATCAGGCGTTTTGGCTCCGCCGGGAGCAGAGATGTCCACCCCCACCCCATAGTTGGAGTAGGGGGCTTTCTCCCCGTTGGGCCCCGTGGCCGAGACAGCGATCACATGCGGGTAGCGGGCCGGGTAGCTCACCTGGTTGGAGTTTTCGTTGCCAGCGGCTGCGATCACCGTCACCCCCTTACTGTGGGCATAGGCCACCGCCTCCTCCATCAGTTGGGCAGAAGCGCGGCTACCCAGGCTGAGGTTGATGATCGTAGCCCCGTGGTCGGCAGCATAGCGGATCCCTTCCACCACATCCGACAGGGATCCAAAGCCATTGGCATCCAACACCCGTACCGGCATGATCTTGGCCTTGAAGGCAATGCCGGCTACACCCAAGACATTGTTGGTGGATTGGGCGATGGTTCCCGCCACATGGGTGCCGTGGCCGTTGAGGTCTTCCGGATCCTCATCGTCATCCACAAAGTCGTAGCCCTTCACAAATTGGGTTTGGGCTAGATCCGGCACTCGTGTTACTCCCGTGTCCACCACGGCTACCGTCACCCCTTCCCCTTGGGAGATGTCCCAGGCTTCCGGCATGCGGATGGCCCTGAGGTTCCATTGCTGGGGATAGAGGCGGTCGTTGGGCACGAAAGCCGCCTGGAATTGATAGTTGGGGTGAGCATACTCGATCAATGCTTCGTTGGTGAGCCGCTTAACCAGCCGCCGCGTGGATCCCAGGTGGTCGGCATCCACGTCAAACAGATAGATCGCTTCCTGGCGGGCAAAAGCGCTGTCGCTGCTGGGGCGGAGCGTCAAGTGATACTCTTTAGCGATAGCAGCAATCTGACTGGGGGTGGCCGTGTTTACAAAATTGACCACGATGCTGTCGTAGGGGGCGGATCCCTTGCCGCAAGCCGTCAACAGCAAGGCCATCAAGCCGGCGCAGCAAAGACCCAACCAGCGTCTGAATTTCATAATTCACGCCCTCGGGATCCAAAATTGTTGCAACCAGTATGCCCTCTGGATTGACAATTGACGAGATGAGATCCGGCATGGGGGCAAAATTGCCAAAAGGTGCAATCTTCGCCGCGCAAGAAGGGATCCCAGCCCTGCCGAGAAAGTGCTATGACAAGATGAGCGTAAATTGCCGCTTGGAGGGGGGAATCAGGATCGATGGATAGAGTCTTGCAGCTCATGATCCAGGGTTGGTATTACTCCATCCCCCTGTTGACGTTCTCGGTCTTCTCGGTGGCCTGTTGCATTGAGCGGGTGCTGTTTTGGTGGAAGATCACCCATCGGCAGGAGGAGGTGGTGCAGCAAGCCCTGAGCCAGTACCGCCGCAACCCACGCGCTGCCCAGTATTTGCTGGAGCAAAATGCCGATCTGCCGATTGCCCGCATCTTTTTGGCCGGGTTGGAGCTGAACGAGGCCAGCCCGGAAGATTTTAAGCTGGCTCTGGAAACGGCCCTGGCGGCAGAAGTGCCTCTGCTGAAGCGCTTCAACACGGTCTTCGACACCGTAATCACCGTTGCCCCTTTCCTGGGCTTGTTGGGCACCGTCACCGGCATCATCCAGATCCTCAGCTCCATTCAACTGGGGGATATCGGCGGCACCGATACCCAGGGGGTAGGTCGGGGGATCGCCGAAGCCTTGTACTCGACGGCCTTTGGACTGATTGTGGCTATTCCCACCCTGTTGATTTCCAACGTCTTCCGCTCTTTGTACCTGCGGCAACTCTCTAAGATCCAAGAGTACGGCGGCATGCTGGAGCTGCTGCATCGGCAGCGGCAAGAGATGCAGGCCCAACAGCTTTCCCAGTATTCCTACACCCAATCTAGCCCTAGTGGCAGCTCCACCCTTCCCCCCTACTCCTCGCTTGAGCCCTCCTAACCTATGCGCATCCCCGAAGAGAACTTCCGAGCTGGCGAGATCAACATCGTGCCCCTGATCGATGTCATCTTCTCGATCTTGGTGTTTTTCGTGATCGCCAGCTTGGTGCTCACCCGCTCCGAGGCTCTGGATGTGAACCTGCCGGACGCGACCACAGCCGAAGTTCGTCTGCAGCCGGATGTAACGGTGAGCGTGACGGCGGAAGGACAGATTGCCGTCAATCAGGAGAAGATTGCCGATATCTCTGCTCTGATCCCAGCAGTGGAACGCATCCTGGCCGAGAAGCCGGCTGAAGGGCGGCGCTTGGTGGTGATCAACGCCGATTTGGCCCTCTCCCACGGCAAGGTGGTGGAGGTGATGGATACTCTGCAGCGGGTGCCCAATGTCAGCCTGGCAATTGCCGCCCGCCGTCCTGCCAATAGCCGGTAGCTAGGTCTGGGCTAATTTGGGCCTCGGACCAAGTCCTGACGAGACAGAGGAACACGACGAGGCCATCCTCAACGACCGCAAAGCTGTTCGCTACGCCCCTCTCTGGCTCTCCAAAGGCTGTTATCCTGGGCCCAGCAGCTGAACCAGCAGCGCCTTTTGCACATGTAGGCGATTTTCCGCCTGATCCCACACGCGGGACTGGGATCCCTCCAGTACTTCAGTGGTGATTTCCTCTTCCCGGTGGGCCGGCAGGCAGTGCAGCACAATGGCTTGCGGATCTGCCTGTTGCAGCAGCTCGGCATTGACCTGGTAGGGCAGAAAGGTGGCCTTGCGGGCCTCGGCCTCAGCTTCTTGACCCATGCTGGCCCACACGTCGGTATAGACCACCTGGGATCCAGAGACGGCTTCCTGGGGATCCTGCAGCACCAACACCTGGGATCCCTGGGCCAGAGTGCGGGCTTGCTCCACCACTGCCGCATCCGGCTCGTAACCGGGGGGGGTGGCGACGCGGATGTGGATCCCGCTCATGGCACAGCCCAACAGCAGGGAGTGGGCAACGTTGTTGCCATCGCCGCAATAGGCCAGGGTCAGTCCCGCCAGTTGGCCAAAGTTCTCCTGAATGGTGAGCAGATCGGCCAACACCTGACAGGGGTGAAACTGATCGGTGAGGGCGTTGATCACCGGAACATCGGCATACTCGGCAAAGGTTTCCAGTTCCTTCTGGTGGTAGGTGCGAATGGCAATCACATCCAGGTAGCGGGAGAGGACGCGGGCCGTATCCTGCAGGGGCTCGCCGCGGCTCACCTGCATCACCGTCGGCACCAGATCGAGGGTGCTGCCCCCGCACTGGGCCATGGCTGCCGTAAAACTGGCGCGGGTGCGGGTAGAAGCCTTCTGAAACAACAGCCCCAACACCCGACCCCGCAGCTCCACCCGATAGGGATCCCGCTTTAACTCAGCCGCCTGGGCTAGCAGGGCCGACAGCTCCGCCGGGGTTAGGTCGCTGAGCTTGAGCAGATCCCGTCCGGCCAAGTTTATGGATCCCGCGATCTTCGACCCCGCCATTGTGCTACGCGCCACCTACAGAAACAATAAAAGCATCCCCAGCCCAGCGCTGGTCAACACTCCTCGAATAACTCGAATGAGAAGAGTCTTAATAGTCTTAAATAGCTTGGGCCTCGGCTTAACCCCAGTCTCAGGAGTGCCAGATCTGAGACCCATCAAAACCGCCCCCAACACCGGCTAACGTGAAGAGGAACGAATGACCTCCTGGGCCTGTTGCCGACGGGCAGAGATCTGAGCCTGCAGAGCCTGGATGGCAGCAGCATACTGTGGGTCGGCTGGGGTGGCCACCAGCTCTCGGTTCTGGCTGAGCCGCTTCAGATCTTCCTCGGACAATTCCACCAAAATGTCGGGGGTAATGCCCTTGTGGTCGATGTCGTTACCGTTGGGAGTGCGATAACGGGCAATGGTTACCGCCAGCCCCGAGCCATCGGACAGGGGATGCACCGACTGCACCAGGCCCTTGCCGAAAGTTTGCGTGCCGACAATCACGGCGCGCCGGTTATCCTGCAGAGCCCCCGACAGAATCTCGCTGGCGCTGGCCGAGCCACCATCCACCAAAACGGCCAAAGGTTTATCGGTAAGGGCCGTGTTGTTGGCCGTCAGGCGATCCTGCTCCCCTTGGCGGTTCACCGTCGAGACGATGCTGCCCCGGTTAATCCACATGCGGGCAATCTCGGCGCTGGAGTAGAGCAGGCCCCCTGGGTTGGCGCGCAAATCCAGAACGTAGGCGGCTACCCCTTGTTTTTCCAGCTCGCGAATGGCTTGGCGCACCTTCTCGGCGGCGTTGCCGGAAAACTGGGTAATCCGGATATAGCCAATGGGCAGGCCGTTTTCCTCGTGAACCTCGTAGCGCACGGTGGCCAGCTCAATTCTTTCCCGCACCAAATCGAACACCTTTAGCCCTTCCCCCTCGCGGCGAATGGTCAGCCGCACCCGCGTACCCGGCTCGCCCCGAATGAGGTTGACTGCAGCGTTGGTGTCCATGCCTTCGGTGGACTTGTCGTCGATGCGCACGATCACGTCTTTGGATTTGATCCCAGCCCGGTCGGCAGGAGACCCTTCAATGGGGGAGATCACCACCAGCTCGTTTGTCTCCTGATCCATGCCCAGCGTGATCCCCACCCCGGTCAGCTCACCGGATGTATCGATTTGCATGCTGGCAAACTGATCCGGATCCAGAAATCGGGTGTAGGGATCGTTGAGTTTCTTCAGGGCTTCCCGGATGGCCGCGTAGGCATCTTCTCGGGTGGCATACTCTCGGCTGAGCAGATCCCGCCGCACCGCTTCCCAATCCAGGGAATTAAAAGACGGATCCACGTATTCCCGGTTAACAATTTGCCAAACCTCGTCCACCACCTCTTTGGGATCCCGGCGAAACCCTGCCCAGCCCGGCATGGATAGCTGCACGCCGACCAGCGATACCGCTGTCATCACTGCAGCCGTTGCACTGACCACAAACCCACGCTTTCTCATTGGCTCTCCTGGAAGGCGCTAAATCGAGGTTGACGAGGTGGATCTCTAATCGTCAGGGAACTGGGTTTCGAGCAAGGGTCTTCCCCTGTGCGAACTTCAGCTTAGAAGCATCGAGAGCAAGGAAAGGCTCCCCTGCTGCAGCAAGTGGGATCCGGATTTTGGTAGGCTACAGATAACCCCAACCGACTGTGCCCAACCTAGCATAGGGATCCCTTCCGGGGGTGCTTCTAGGATCACAGTTCAACACAACTTTGTTACAACCTATCATCGCAACCCTTTTCTTCCAAATGGGCACTTTGCCCCCTTTCTGACTCTATGTCCCTCGCCACCGATTGCCCCAGCTCGCTTGCATCTGCCTCAGAGCGCCCGCTGCTGTCCCAAGTGCAGTCGGCCCGCGCTGCTGCCCAACACACGGCCACCTTGCCCACGGCTATTAAGAATGCCGCTCTGGAGGCCATGGCCACTGCCTTGTTGGAGCACCAAGAGTCTATCTTGGCCGCCAACCAGGCGGATTTGGAGCGGGCAGCGGAGATGGTGAAAGCCGGGGAGTTGTCGGCATCTGCCTATGCTCGCCTGAAGCTGGACGCCCACAAACTGGCAGATATGGTAGCCGGAGTGCGGCAGGTGATCCGGCTGGGGGATCCGGTGGGCCGAGCTTTGCTGATCCGGGAACTGGACGAGGGGCTAATTTTGGAACGGCGCACCTACCCTTTGGGGGTGCTGGGGGTGATCTTCGAGTCGCGGCCCGATGCTTTGGTGCAAATTGCTGCCCTGGCGGTGAAAACCGGCAATAGCGTCTTGCTCAAGGGGGGATCCGAAGCTTTGCTCTCCTGTCAAGCCTTGATGGCGGCCATCCAGGCGGGCCTGCAACAGATCCCGGAGTTCCCCCAGGGATCCCTGCAGTTGCTCACCAGCCGCGCCGAGGTCAAGGCCCTACTGCAACTGGAAGGGCTGGTAGACCTGATCATCCCCCGCGGCTCCAGCAGCTTTGTCCGCTACATCCTGGAGAATACCCGCATCCCGGTATTGGGCCATGCCGATGGCCTGTGTCACCTGTACGTGGATCGGGCAGCGGATGTGGACATGGCGATCAAGCTGACGGTGGACAGCAAAACCCAGTACCCCGCCGCCTGCAATGCCATCGAGACCCTGTTGGTCCACAAGGCCATAGCCCCCCACTTTTTGCCTCTGGCGGTCAAGGCCCTGCGGGAAAAGGGGGTGGAATTGCGGGGGGATCCCCTCTGCCGCGAGCTGGTGCCGGATCTGATCCCGGCCACCGAGGACGACTGGAGCACCGAGTATGCCGATTTGATCCTCTCTATTAAAGTGGTGGGCTCCCTTGACGAGGCCATTGCCCACATCCAGCAGTACGGATCCCGCCATACCGAAGCGATTGTAACCGAGGATGCCGCTGCTGCCCGGCGATTTTTGGATGAAGTAGATGCAGCGGGGGTCTTTCACAACGCTTCCACCCGCTTTGCCGACGGGTTTCGCTACGGCTTTGGGGCAGAAGTGGGCATCAGCACCCAAAAACTGCCGCCGCGCGGCCCGGTGGGCTTAGAAGGCTTGGTGACCTACCGCTACCAACTGCGAGGGCAAGGACATCTTGTAGCCGACTACACAGGCCCCCAGGCCCGACCTTTTCAACATCGGGATCGCCTGAACAACACCGGCTTAGCTTAGCTGCAAAAGCCGGCTGTACAAACCGGCTGTACAAAGCAGTCGTTCACAAAAACCGTTCTCCTCGTCTTCGCGGCTCCAGGTTGAGGTAAATTAAAAAATAGCTTCGTGATTGCCAAGGGTTGCGCTTTGCGGCGCGCTATGGTGTGACGATGGACTACCGGGTTCCGGGTTTGATGTTATGGGCTTGAGCGCCCTAGATGTAGCGCTTTGCATTTTGGCCTTTTGTTATTTCGATTAGGAGCTTCGCTGGATCATGTCTGTGCGTCTGTATGTCGGAAATCTGCCGGAAGAGGTGGACCGTCAGGCATTGGAGAAGCTCTTTCGCTCTGCCGGTGAGGTCATTTCCACCAAGGTGATTCGGGATCGGAAGACAGGCAAATGCCGCGGCTTCGGCTTTGTAACGGTGAACACTGAAGAGCAGGCGCAGCAGTACATCGAAAAGTTCAACGGCCACAGCTTTGGGGATGTCAACTTGCGCATTGAGCTCGCCCAGCCGCGCGACCGAGGGGAAGAAGGCGAATCCAAAACAGCGACCTCTGAGCCTTCATCCAAAGAGTCCAGAGGTTCCAAAGATTCCAGAGCGTCCAGAGATTCTGAGGCCAAGGGCTCTAAAGAGTCGGCAGAAAACCCTGCCCCCAGCAAAAAGCAACGCCAGCGCGGCAATAAGGGTGGGCGCTCCACCGTCGTCGCCGAAAGTGAGGCAGCCTCTGAGCCGGATCCCCGCTGGGCCAGCCAGTTGCAGCGGATCAAGGAGCAGCTTCTGCAGGTCACCAATTCCTAACCCCCCCGAACGAGTGATAGACACTGTTGGGATCTGACGGTAGGCTGGGTGAGTTGCGACGGCTCTAGGCATGTTTGAGAGGGGGGTTGGGATGCATAGGCTGGTGAGGATTTTTCGCGCTTGGGGGCGGAGCTTGGCCCGGGCTGGACTTTTGTTCGGGCTGACGGTTCTGCTGGGAGTGGGAAGTGGAGCTCCGGTTTTCCTACCAGCGGCGGCGGCTGCCCCGGCAGATTTGGAAGAGCAGGTGCTGCAGATCATTCGAAAGAACCCCCAGGTGATTCTGGAGGCCGTACAGGAATACCAGCAGCGACAGTACCAGGAGCAGCAGCAACAACAGCAGCGGCTGGCGGAAGAATTTGGCCGTCAACTGCGGGAGAACCCACGCGCCGTCATCGGAGATTCCCCTCGACTGGGATCCGACGCTCTGCGGTTAGTGTTGGTGGAGTTCTCCGATTTTCAATGCCCCTTCTGCGCCCGCGCCCACAGCACCCTCAAGCAGTTCATGGCCGACCATGGAGATGAGGTGACCTTGGTGTACAAGCACCTGCCCCTGACCAGCATCCACCCAGAAGCGATGTCGGCTGCCCGGGCTGCTTGGGCCGCCCAACGTCAAGGTAAGTTCTGGGAGTTTCACGACGAGCTGTTTGCCAACCAATCCCAGCTTGGGGATGGGTTTTATGTGGCCACTGCTGAGAAGCTGGGCCTGAATATAGAAAAATTCAATCGGGATCGGCGCAGTCGGGCGGCAGAACGCGCCATTCAGCGAGATATTGACTTGGCCTCTCAACTGGGCATCGGCGGCACTCCCCATTTCATCTTGAACGGCATTGCCTTCTCCGGTGCGCAGCCGCTGGAGGTGTTTGAGCAGACGCTGCAGCAGGCTAAGCAAGCCCTCTAGGAAAAATGCTCCGCACTGCTATTGAAACAGGTGGTGTATTGCAAACAGGTGGTGCAACGGCTGGCCTATCCTTCTTACCAGCCTCGCCCAGTTGCCCAAACGCTCCGTCCTTGAGGAGGGCTTTACGGTAGGCTCAGGGCAGTGGCAGGGTAGTCAACCGCTCTATTCGCCCAAGCGGGCTGTAGGCTTTGACAAGCCAGTAGGGTGGGGAGTATGTCAAAAGCAGAAACTCACCCAAGTCGCCATTTGGGCCGAATGGGGATCCCCAACGGCAGGGAAGGAGGAGAGCGTTTATGGCGGAAGTGGCTCTTGGCTACTCCACGGGCAGGATGCGGGCATCGAACCCTGCTTCGGCCAGAGAACTCCGCGCCTGTTCGGCGTTGGCCCGTTGCCGGTAGGTGCCCACCTGAATCACTGAGCCCCGCAGGAAGGCATCAGGGGCAAACTGTTGCAGCTTGGGTAGGGCCTCTTCCCCAGCCGGCACCACCACCCAAAATCCGCTGCCACCTTCTTCCCCAGGAGGAACAGCCTGGGCAGGCGAGGAGGAGACGGGATCCGCTTGCAAAAGAGGCTGAGAGCGGCGCAGATCGGCGGGGAAGATCCCCGCTTCATAGCCTTGGCCGGCCAAGTAACGCACCTGCTCGGCGGCAGCAGCAGGGTCGGCAAACCCACCTGTGCGCACCACCCGCAGGTCATCGTAGATCAAGGGCAGGGATCCCTCTAGGAGTTGTTTTAGCGCAGGCCATTTCTCCCCGGTGGGATCGGCCACCAACACCCAATGGCGCTCTCCTTGTGCTGGGTTGGAGATGGGATCCTGGCCCGCATTTTCTCCTACCAGCGACACCGCCACTGCCGGTAACCCCTGAGCGGTTAGCCAGCGGGCTTGATCCTGGGCCAACGACAGGCGGGAGAAGGTTCCCGTTTGCAAAGCAACCTGGCCGCGGTACTGCACCACAGTGGCTCCTGGAAAGAAGCGGCGCACCCGTTCTTCCAAACGGGGATCACCGGTGGGGTTGGGCACGTGGGTGGCAAAGGGACGCTGGGGATCCAAGGGCGGAGCGGTTGGCGTCGGCGGCACAGAGGCTTTTGAGCTGGCAGCAGGGCGGCTGGGTGCTGCTTGGGCAGGAAAAGCAGGGGGCAGAGGGGGATCCGTTTCTTGGCGGCTCACCACCCGCACCGATAACCCCAGCCGTTCCAAGTCGGCCTGACGGCGTTGAGCATGGCTACGGTTGATGAACGTCCCCGCCAGAATGAAAACCTGCCCATCCCCTTGCACAAAATAGGCATCCGGCACCTGGGTGCGCACCTGAGCCAACTCCGCCGCCCCATCCGCCAGTACATGCACTTGGTAACGGGTCAGGGCCAAAGCAGCCGGCAGGACGTTCCCATTAACGGCGTGGAGCACAAGGGCAAAGGCCGCCAGGGATCCGGCAAAGAGGGCCGGTTGCGCTGGCAACAGGAGTGCGGAGCACTTTGGCCAGCCGTAGTCCTTACGGGCGTTGCACATGGGATCCATCTCCTCTGGCGGGATTGGCGGCAACTCAAACCTCTGCATCCGGGATGGAGTCTTTGCCTGGGCCTGCGGGGATCCCCCACAGTGCCAGAGCTCGCAGTTCACCCCCTTGCGGGAAGGACAACTCAAAGCTAGCGTAAGCCGAAGTTTGGGCAAGGCTGTGCCAGGGATGGGCTTGCAGATGCCGCCCACCACCGATAGAATGCTCCGCACTGCCACCGCAAAGATGCAGCCCAGTTGGGTTCACGGGAGAAACACAGATCTAGTGCATTTCCAGTATAGATAGGCTGGCAAGACTGATACATTTACGCTGAACACTGCTGAACATCACTGTTCAACTATGCAGCGATGGCATTCTGTTTGTTTCCAACCAGAATGGCGGTATCCCGCAAAGCTTTGAGTAGAATACCCAAAGCGCAGTTTCCGTGTCGTCTTACTACCAATTTTCTGCTTTGCTTTGGCTACCATGTTGGCAGACTCGAAAGTAAACAGAAAGATCAACTGGTAGTAATCCGTACTGAACATATTATACATTATTTTCAGTATAGTTGAGCTTATTATTGACTAGAGTCATGCTCTATCGCTATGGCTTGTCGGGGAGTTTGTTTCAGAGGCGACGGCGGCGGGATGGAGTCCTCGCCACAAGGGTGCGGGATCCCCCCAGGGCAAAGCGGATGATCTCCGTCTTGTACTGCTGCGAGCCCTCGGTGTAGCGGGCAAGCTGAATGGCGGATCCCTGGCCGGAAGGAAGCAAGAACCGTTCGCGACAGTGGTGGGCAGCACTCTCTGGAGTTTCCGCTTCGAGGGCAATGAAAAACCGCAGACGCAGCAGCACTTCCAACTTGGACAAGTGCTCGGCTTGCTCTGGCACCAAGCGGCCTAACGAGATTTGTAGGCGCGGCCTGCGTCGCCGAGATCCGGGGCGGCCCCAAAGCTGCTGGGCCAGTGTCCACAGAGAGGTCTGCTCAGAGGACTTGACCAACAGCTTTAAGCCTGTCAGCGGGTTAAGACCATAGGTAAGCAGCAGAGAATACATCGGCGGCAGGAAAGATTCAGAGGAGCGTTTTGAGCTAACGTCAAAAGGATACCCTATAGGCCAACTGTAGCACTGCCTACCCTCTATCCCCATCCAAGCCCCACCCTTCCCTATGGCCGGGATCCCTGCTCAACGCTGGCTGTTTCATCCGGTGGACAAGTTGGCTGCCCAAAGCTTGGCTGAGGCAGTGGGGATCTCGCCCATATTGGCCCAGATCTTGCTCAATCGCGGGCTCTCCAGCCCTGCTGCCGTGCAGCAGTACCTGCAGCCGGATCCCGCCCACCTGCCTCCACCCAGCCAGGATTTTGCCGATTTGCCCCTGGCGGTGGACTTGCTGGACGGGGCGATTCGCCGACAAGAGCCCATTGCCATTTGCGGCGACTACGATGCCGACGGCATGACCAGCACGGCCCTGCTGCTGCGGGCTTTGCAGGACGCTCCAGTGCATTACCGCATCCCCAGCCGCATGACGGAGGGCTATGGCCTCAACAGCCGCATGGTGCAAGAGCTGCACCGAGAGGGGGTGCGCCTCATTCTCACCGTGGACAACGGCATCTCCGCCCACGAGCCCATCCAACTGGCCAAAGCTCTGGGCTTGACAGTGATCGTGACGGATCACCACGACTTGCCGCCCCAGTTGCCCCCTGCCGATGCCATCCTCAATCCCAAGCAGCTCCCCGTTTCTTCCCCCTATCGGGGGATGGCCGGGGTGGGGGTTGCCTACCTCCTGGCCCAGGCGCTGGCCGAGCGCCGTGGTGATGGCCATCTGCAGCGGGTGGCCCTGGAACTGTTTACTGTGGGCACCATTGCCGATCTGGCGCCGCTGACGGGGGTTAACCGCCTTTGGGTGCGGCAGGGGCTGCACCTCTTGCCCACCTCCCAGGTGGCAGGGATCCGCGCCCTTCTGCAGGTGATGGGCATGCAGGGATCCCTGGAGAGGCTGCGGCCTGAGTGGATTGGGTTTGGCCTGGGGCCCCGCATCAACGCCGTTGGGCGAATTGGCCGGGCGAGAATGGGGATCCAGTTGCTGATTACCGACGATCCCCAGCAGGCAGAGAAACTGGCCCGCCGCTGCGAACGGCTCAACCAGGTGCGGCAGCAGATGTGCGAGCGCATCGAGGCAGAAGCCCTAGAGCAAATTGCCCAGCAAGGCCGAGATCTGCAACAGGAGCGGGTGTTAACAATTTTGGGATCCCCTCAGCAGAAATGGCATAAAGGGGTGATCGGCATTGTGGCCTCGCGGTTGGCAGAGCGTTTTGGCTGTCCGGTGTTCATCGGCAGCCAGTCGCGGCAAGGGGAGATCAGTGGCTCGGCGCGGCAGGGGATCCCCGAGTTTGACGTGTTTCAAGCGTTGGAGTTTTGCAAGGATCTGTTCACTAAGCACGGCGGCCACCCCGCTGCCGGGGGATTTAGCCTGAGAGCAGAAGACTGGCCTTTTTTTGAAGAACGGTTGCGGCAGTTTGCCCAACAGCAGTTGCAGCCGGAGCAGATCCAGCCGCTGGTGCAAATCGATGCCGAAGTGTCGCTGTCAGATCTCACCCTTGACCTCTATCGAGAGCTCCAGCATCTGCAGCCCTGTGGCATCGGCAATCCTGAGCCGGTCTTCTACAGCCGCAACCTGCAGGTTCTGCAACAGCAGCGATTTGGCCCAGTTCCCGGCCACCTGAAGCTGCTGCTCCGGGATCCTGCTCTCCCTACGCAACGCTCCCATGGGTTACGTGCTACTCGGACGGAGTCCTCTTGTCCGGGCAGGAGCGACTCAGCTGTCAAAACCTCCAGTTACGACACTGATGGGTTATCGCTGGGCAACGCTTTGGGCAACACTTTGGCGAACGGGTCAGCAGTGGGGATCACAAACGCGAAGCCCCAGCGCCCTCTTTGGGCCATCCGTTGGCGGGGAGCGGAAACCCATCCGCTGCCGGAGCGAGTTGATGTAGCCTACACCCTCAAGGCCAAAACATGGCAGGGAGAAACCCAACTGGAGCTGGAAATTCTCGGGATTCGACCTGCCCAAGAGGCTGCCACTGCCGGCAACCCCCCTCTCGAGAAAACAGCGCCCCGCACCCCTGATGGGAGCAAGTCTCCCATCTCCCCCGCCTCTCTGGATGCCACTCCTCCCATGCCCAACTCCAAGCCCTCGACTGGCTCCCAGAGGGGGACAGAGCCCTCACCTCTGTTGATCTGGCGCCCCACCCCCCAGCCCACCCAGCCTTTGCGTTGGCAAGCTGTAGACCGATTTTCTGTCCTCTGGCCTCAGGCGCAGGGAACCATCCTGTTCTACGGCTTCCGCCGCCCCTCGCTGGTCTTGTCTTCAAGGCCTACGGCCCGCTATCGCGAACGGCGGTACCTGACTCTCCACTACGACCGTCCCCAAGCCGGCCACCGCTATGATCAACTCTGGTTGTGGAGCTGGCCCCCTTCTCTGGATCACCTCAAGTGGCTGCTCTGTTGCACCCCCAGCAGCGAGCTGTTGATTGCCGTCCATCAGCAAGCGGTGCCCCTGCCCTCCGCTGCCAGCTTGCAACGCCAGCTCCGCCAATACCTGCAAACCCGCAGCCAGGTGGATCTGCTGCGCTTGGCCCAGCAGTGGTGGCTGTCTCCGGCAGTGTTGGTGGCAGGATTACGCTCCCTGGGGTACGCCTGCCCAGATTTTGGCCCCACGGGATCCCTCGGCGAAGAACTGGAAGCCCAGCAAGCTTGGTACAGCAGCTCCTGGCAGCAGGTTGCCGCCCTGCTTCAGCGATCCCACCTGGATTCTTCTGCTGCAGAGGCCCATGGGGATTAAACTGCTGCTCGGCTCTGACTACCACGGCAGCGCTCGGCTGATCCGGCAGGCCCTTGCCCATCTGCCGGAGGTGGATGCTTACATCAACTGCGGGGATTTCTGTTCCAAGGCCGGCAAACCTTCCCGCAAGGCCACCCAGGGCTTTCATCCGGCAGCCCAAGCAGAGGTGGTTCATCTGCAATCCTTTTTGGCGGCAGTGGAGAGCCTGGGCAAACCCTGGCTCTTTTTACCTGGCAACCACGATCCAGCAGCTTCGGTTTTGAATTCGCTGGTTGGCTGTTGGGGGCGGGCCATCACCCAGTCCTGCTGCTTTGAGTGGCTGGGGTTACAGGTTTTGGCTGTGCCCTGGACTCCCCCCTGTGGCTGGAGCTGGTCTCTGACCTCTGCCCATTTGCAGGAGCTGCTCACCCTCTACAGTCAGCCCCCCCGACCCATTGACCTGCTGCTGACCCACGCTCCGCCGCGGGGTCTTTTGGATGAGGGGGGGAAGTGGTATCACCGTCGCACACCCACCTTGCGCCCCCTTTTGGAACAGCTGCAGCCGCGCTACTACATCTGCGGACACATGCATTGGGATGGGGGCAAGGTAGAGCGATGGGGATCCACCCTGGTGATTAACACAGCCCTGCACAACATGGTTCTCGAGATCCATTAGGCAGGAAGCCCTTGGACAGCCTTCCGCCTCCTCAGATTTCCACTCGTAGGAACCTTCCATGACCCGTCCTTTGATCTTGGCCAGCAGTAGCCCCGGCAAATGGCGCGAGTTCAATGCCTTTTTCCAGGCCCATGCCCCTGCTTGGGAGCTGCGCCGCATGCCCTCAGAAATTGAGGTGGAAGAAACCGGCACCACCTTTGCCGAAAATGCCCTTCTCAAAGCCAGAGCCGTGGCCAAGTCTCTGGGGGAGTGGGCCATTGCCGACGATTCCGGCCTAGCGGTAGAAGCCCTTGGCGGCGTCCCTGGGATCCACTCGGCTCGCTACGCCCCCAGCGACGCTGCCCGCATCGAGCGGTTGCTTAGGGAAATGGAAGGGATCCCAAATCGCCGAGCCACCTTTCACTGCGCCATCGCCCTGGTGGATCCCCAAGGTGTAGTGCATGCCCTGGTGGAAGGGGTATGCTCGGGAGAGGTCTTGACCCAGCCGCGGGGAGAGGGGGGGTTTGGCTATGACCCCCTGTTTTGGGTGCCCGAAGTGGGGCTAACCTTTGCCGAGATGAGCCCAGCTCAAAAAGAGGCCATCGGCCACCGAGGCCGAGCCTTGCGCGCCTTGAAAGCGCAGTTGCCTCTCCTGGAGAAGCGTATGGGCTGGCTTGGATCCCAGCAATAGCCCCCGATGTCCTGGCTGGGGAGCTGCTAGCATACAATAGTCCCTTCCCTTCGGGGGAGTGAAATTGAAAGCCGTCTTGCCTTGGCAGCTGAGGGGAGCGCTCGAAGAACTATGGGTTTTTCTGAGTTTGAGGATCAAGATCCCATTGCAGCAGCGGAACGGACTGCTGCCCCCGATCCCAGCCGCCATTCCCCGGATTCTGCCGGTGAGGAAGCCGCGATCTCCTCGGTTGCAAACTCTGGTGAAGGAAGGGAGCGGCAAAGTCGTCGTTCCCCACCCCCTTTGCCGGAAGAGGGCTCAACCTTTGTGGGCGCAGAGGATTGGCTGGACGTTCGCGGTAGCGGGACGGAGTCCTTGGAGAATGGGCGGGATAGCTACAGGGAGTCCGCGCAAGGGGCCACTTCTCGCCCTTCCAACCGCTCCCCCCAGACTGGCCGAGACGAGGGGTCTCGTGTTGACAGCGAAAAGGGGGGGCAGAAAGCCGCTGCGGGATCCCCCAAAGCTGGTGAGCGCCCTGGGCAAGCGCTAGTTCCCCGCCGTTCTGTCTCCGGCAGCCGAGGTTACGACGGATCCGCTCGTTCCTCTGCCTTTCGCGGTAGCGGGACGGAGTCCTTTGCTGGCCGGGGGGAATCCGGCTACCGCAGCGACTACAGCCGTTCCGCGGCTTACGGCTACACCTCCGGCTATGTTGGCGGTGGGGGATATGGCGGTGGTGGGCGAGGCGGCAGCTCCAGCGGGGGGGTCTCCTCCTCCGATCTGACGATCCTGCTGGTGGTGGCCCTGCTGGCCTTCTTCGGGGGATTCGCTATCCGCAACATCTTCGCCGAGTCGGGCGGCTTTGACGATGAGCGCCCCATCCGCGCTGCCAATGTGCCCGCAGCCTTTCGCGATTTTTGCTTTGCCTATAACGGCACTGCCTCCTTTACTGTGGTGCAACTGACCAGCGTTTCTGCTCTGACCATGGCCTCAGTGCCCGTTTACAAGATGGATACTTGCACCATCCCCGTCAGCCAAACGGCCAATGCCCTCCAAGCTTTGGGCATCCGCGGCCGGGCCAACACCTTGGGCCCCCAGCTGGGGGGATCCAACCTCACCCTGATCCAGCTCCCCTTGGCCAGCAGCTTGGCGCGCGCCGTGTACAGCCAGTTTCCTGGCTTGGCCGCTCAGGGCAACGAGGCGCAGGTTTTGTCCCAACTGGAAGCCACCATCAACAACGCCCTGCGCTCCAACATCGAAGGGTTAGCCCTGCAAAGCCTGGAGCCCACCAACATCCCCGACGTCTACGTGATGGTGCCGGGGCACTCCTTTAATTTGCAGCCCCAACTCAACCTGCGCTAACCCTCCTGCAGAGGACGACGGTGTGTTCATCACCCTAGAAGGCGGGGAAGGGGTGGGCAAAACCACCCAACAGGCCCTCTTGGTTGAGCGGCTGCGCCAAGAAGGCTACGCTTGCCTGTGTACCCGCGAGCCGGGGGGCACGGCGCTGGGCAAAACGCTGCGGGAGCTGTTGCTGCACGGGGATCCCTTTAGCCCTCTGGCGGAGTTGCTCCTGTACGCGGCGGATCGGGCTGAACACGTGAGCAAAGTCATCGCGCCGGCTCTGGCGGCAGGGCAGGTGGTGGTTTGCGACCGCTTTACCGATTCCACCCTGGCCTACCAGGGCTACGGTCGGGGGCTGGACTTGGAGAAGATCCGCCAGCTCAACCACTTAGCCACCGGCGGGTTGCAGCCGCACCTCACCCTGTGGCTGGATCTCCCCCCAGAGGTGGGGCTGGCGCGGAAGGCCTCCGGCCCGCTGACGCGAACAGGGTCTTGCGACAAGCTCGAACAAGAACACCTGGAGTTCCACCGCCGCGTCTACCAAGGGTTCCAGGCTCTGGCTGCCGCAGAACCACAGCGGATTGTCCGCATTTCAGCCCAGGGATCCCCGGCAGAGGTGGCTGCCCGCCTCTGGTCAGTGGTCGAACCCCGCCTACCACTTGCGACAGCAGGCCGGGAGCCCTAGACTGATACATTTACGCTGAACGTTGCTGAACATCACTGTTCAACTATGCAGCGATAGCATTCTGTTTGTTTCCAACCAGAATGGCGGTATCCCGCAAAGCTTTGAGTAGAATACCCAAAGCGCAGTTTCCGTGTCGTCTTACTACCAATTTTCTGCTTTGCTTTGGCTACCATGTTGGCAGACTCGAAAGTAAACAGAAAGATCAACTGGTAGTAATCTGTACTGAACATATTATACATTATTTTCAGTATAGTTGAGCTTATTATTGACTAGAGTCATGCTCTGTTCCGCTGACGGGAATGGCGCGACAGGCCAAAGCTCGCGACAGTTTCCCTGGCCACAGCCTGCTCGGTTTACCAAGGTTAAGATTAGATTAAAAAGGAAGAGGCGGGGGTAACCTCAAGCTAGTCTGGATGACCTATGTGAAAAGAGCCTGCTGCCCTCTTGGTTCTCGTTTTGGGTAGAGGAGACTGGCTGTGGACGCTGTTGCTGCTGAGCTGAAAACCGATCGCGTCAGCGGGACGGAGTCCTTTCGCGTCAGCGGGACGGAGTCCTTTCGCGTCAGCGGGACGGAGTCCTTGCACTTGACCTTGCCCTCATCTGCGCCCTTGCCAACCGTGGCCGCCTGGGCCCACCAGCTGTTGAGCCAGCAATGGCAGCGGCTGCAGAAACACGTAAAGCGAGTTCTGACCCAGCATCCAGAGGCGGCAGAATCTCTCCACCAAATCCGGGTGACCCTTCGCCGTATTGGCACTTGGGTGCAGGTGTTTCAGGGATCCGTCCGGCTGCCCAAGCCTCTCAAGCCCAAACGCCTGCAAAAGCTGGCCAGTGCTTTGGGCAAGCAGCGGGATCTGGACGTGCTGCTGGAAATCCTGCAGGAACCTTGTTGGGAAGGGATCCCGGCAGCCCAGCAGGCAGAACTGGAGAAGCTAAAACAAGATCTGCAGCAACGTCGAACCCAAGCCGAGAAACGCTCCCGCCGCATTCTTGAAGATGCTGACTTCCTGGCGTTTCAAGCTGCCTGCGAGCAGTGGCTGGCTCACCCCCGCTATAAGCCCCAGGCGGAGCTGCCTTTGCCGGAAAGCTTGCCCCACTTGCTGACTCCCCTGCTGGCCCAGTGGCTGCTGCAGCCAGGCTGGCGGATCCCTGCTTTCCCCGCAACGGAAGCCCAGGCTGAGCAACTGCACGAGCTGCGCAAGGCCACCAAACGGCTGCGCTATCAGGTGGAGTTTTTTGCGCCCCTTTACGGGGAAACCATGCAAGATTGGATAGCAACCCTGAAGTGCTTGCAGGATCAACTGGGCCGCTTTAACGATTTGCAGGTTTTGCAAGGCGAGCTGCCTGCAGACTCAGACCTACAAACCCTTCTCCAGGAACAACAAAAACTAGCCCTCCAGGAGTGGCCTGAGCACCAACAGCGCTGCCTGGCCTCTGCCGAGCAGCACCGGCTTTACTCTAATCTTTTCTCTGTTTCCAATTTCTTTCCAACTGGGGATCCCTAGGTTTCCAATTCTATAGATCCCCCCGAAGGAAAAACCCCGCCTTATTGGCGGGGGATTTTTTGTGGCTATAGGGTTTCCAATTTCTAGGGATCCCCCCGAAGGGGGAACGGACTCGCCTCCCACTTAGGCGAAGCCTTTAATTTGGCAGGTTTCCAATTTCTAGGGATCCCCCCGAAGGGGGAACAACAATGTCCAAACGGCGTTATGTCTGGACGCCGGACGAATTGTTTCCAATTTCTAGGGATCCCCCCGAAGGGGGAACCTTTCTACTGGAATCACCGTACCCAGAAATGGGTGCGGCTGTTTCCAATTTCTAGGGATCCCCCCGAAGGGGGAACCGTCAGACGGAGCGCGCCTACCTATCCTCGCGATCCTCGTTTCCAATTTCTAGGGATCCCCCCGAAGGGGGAACAGGAACAATGCCTGGAAGGTTCATCGATAGTCCTGACATCATGTTTCCAATTTCTAGGGATCCCCCCGAAGGGGGAACACTGGCACAGCAGCAGACGCAGGAGAAGCTGGGGTTGTTTCCAATTTCTAGGGATCCCCCCGAAGGGGGAACACCTGCTCGACCAGGCGTATGCCGCAGGGAGATTGAGGTTTCCAATTTCTAGGGATCCCCCCAAAGGGGGAACTTGCAAAGGTGTAAAGATACGCAGCGCACTCACTACGTTGTTTCCAATTTCTAGGGATCCCCCCGAAGGGGGAACGGTATTGCGTGAGCTGACCGTATGGTCAGTGAAAGAGTTTCCAATTTCTAGGGATCCCCCCGAAGGGGGAACATCCCCTGCGGTTGCGGGGATCCGGGTTGCTTTGTCCGTGGTTTCCAATTTCTAGGGAT
>NZ_JBSSAH010000046.1:0-23344 GCF_054058415.1 Thermostichus sp. MS-CIW-38
GTCAGGACGTGGGTCATGGTTCTATCATAACTTCCGCATTCCTCCCGACACTGACCCTACGGGTACAGTGCGGGGCTCCTGCGATTTCTAGCTGAGCTCGCTGAAGCGTCAGAAGCGGCTAGCCGCGGTTCAGGCTATCGCGAAAGTCCGCCGGCCAGTTGAAGGCTCGCTTCTGCAGAAAGCTGCCAGCTCCCAAAGGTTCTAAAGGCCGGCAAACCCATCCAGCTGGCTCGGAGGAGAGATGGGCGTGTCAGGACAGGGATCCCACCGGCGCGAGATATTTTCCGTCTATGAGAAAGATGCCATTGGCAAACTGCACACTGTAGGTGCCCAACAGCCGCCGCTGCAGGATCACCCCTTGTTCGTGCAAGCGGATCAAATGGGCCGGGCGCAACATCGGCATTGGGTCAGCCGTTTTTAGGTAAGGAGGCATCTCCACCACTTGAACCGTTGCCCCCACTGGCAGTAAACCCTGGGCTTCAGACATAACGGGAGTCCATGTGGCAAGTGTCTCTAGCTTAGCTGAACGTAGGACGATGTATGCCCAAAACCGAACCCGAGCAGGATGACAGCATTAGGGCAGATCCCAGAGGAGCCGAACAGATTGGATCCCCGAAGAATTGTTGTAAGATTTTTATCAAGCACGAGGATTCAACGAGATAAAAAGGTAACATCTTGCAAGGTGAGTTGGTTTTTCCCACAAAGAAAAAGCAGTCGGCCTTTCGGGGTGCTGCCAACTGATCGCCAATTTGCTACCATACCATGAACTCTTGGTACCCATTTTTTGTGTCCTTGGATACGGAAACCTCATTTGCCGAGGCAATTTAGGGGTTCTCTTGTCCTGGAGCTGTGGGCGCAGGGCTTAGCAAGCTCGCCTTCGGCCTACGCACCAGCCAGCTCTTTGCCGAAATTCTGTAGAAGTGTTAAGAATAGTTACATTGGTTTGCTATCTTCTCAGTTTTCATACTCGTCCTTACTTCAGCGCTGCGAAACGACCATGCTAGATCCCATTCCCCCCCCAGCCCTTGAGGAATATCTATTGGAAACGGGCATTATCGACCGTTCTCAACTGAGCCTGGCCAAGAAGCTGCAGCATCGCCAGCAAGGGCCGTTGCTGATGATCCTTTTGGAGTTGAGTTTCATCGATCTGGAGCAGCTCAGCCGCCTTTTGGATTTGGGCCGCGCCTACCCTTTTGATCATGCTGCAAACGCTGGATAGTCTTCAGCCCAACTGGCAACAGGCTCTGGCTCGGTGGTTCGCTGCTGAGCAGGGATCCCTGCTGCTGAAAAGCTGTGGGGGCCAGGATCTGGCGAAGCTGCGCAGTGTTTTGCAACAGATCTGTTCTCCTGTCCAGTCTGTTACGTTGCTAACAGAAGACTTGGAGGTGGTGGCCGGCCCATTGACGCTCCAAAGCTGGGATCCTCAAGCGACGGGCCATTTTGCCCACCTTTATCTGGAGCGTTCCGCCTCTAGCTCACACATGAGTCGTTTGGCGGCTATTGTTGCTCGGTTGCGCGCTCCCGACGGGTGTCCTTGGGATCGGGCCCAAACTCCAGAGTCTCTTACCCCCTACATTCTCGAAGAAGCGTATGAGACGGTAGCTGCCATTCGAGCCGGGGATCCGGCAGCAATTGCCGAAGAGCTGGGGGATTTGTTGTTGCAGGTGGTGTTGCAGTCTCAGATCTTTGCCGAGCAGAACCACTTTGATCTGGAAGCTGTGGCTGCGGGAATTGCCGATAAGCTCATCCGCCGTCACCCCCATGTGTTTGGGGATGCTGTGATGGCAGATCTTCCGGAGTTGCACCGCTCTTGGGAACAGATCAAGCAAAGGGAGCGACCGGATCAAAGCCTTGGCCAAAAACTGCTGCACTATGCCCAAAGTTTGCCTCCCCTAATGGCTGCCCTGAAAATTTCCTGCAAAGTGGTGGGGGCAGGGTTTGAGTGGCCAACGGTGGAGGGGATCTGGGCCAAGATCCGCGAGGAAGAAGCCGAGCTGCGTCGAGAATTGGAGAGGGATCCCCCCGATCCAACTCGGCAGGAAGCCGAACTGGGGGATCTGCTTTTTGCCCTGGTCAACTTGGGCCGTTGGTATGGTTTGGATGCTGCCCAAGCTCTAACCCAAACCAACCTGCGCTTTGCTCGCCGTTTTTTGCGCATGGAAGAGCTGGCTCAGGAACCAGCGGGATCCCTGCCCGGCGATGGCATAAGCTCCCTTCTGAAAGGACGCAGTTTCCAGGAGCTGGAAGTCCTCTGGCAACAGGCCAAGCAAGAATATCCCTAGTTTGGATATGGGGTTGAGCTGGCGCTGGCTTTGAGGGGGTATCCGCCCACACAGTCTTGGGGCAAGTTCTCTTTGTAGGGTAGGAGCTGTTCTGAGCACCTGTCTCTATGTCGGCTATGTCTCCAGTTTCTTTCCTTGAGCAGGCTGGGGCTTGGATTGAATGCCTGCCCACATGCCAGAATGCAGCAAACCCCCCTCGCTATGCTCCTGTACGGGCCGGGGAGTATATTCGCTCTAAGCTGAAGGTTTCGATGATTGGGGAGGTAGGGCAGAGCTCTCGGAGATCTCAAACTCAGATAAAGTTTCAAAGCTCCCCGGCAGAGGATACAGCTACCTCCTGGCTTTGATTCGAGAGCAGTTTGGGTTACCTGATCTCAAGGCTCGGCTGCCTGTGATAAAACTCCTTGCCCGTCATTTGGCCAACCTGTGCAAATTCAGATCCGCCATCTCATCGAATATCGCTACAGTCGTCCAGTCCAACTGGAGCCCCACACGGTGCGATTGCGACCGCGCTGCGACGGGATCCAAACTCTCCTGGCTTTTGAGTTGCAGGTGGATCCGCAGCCGGTGGGCCAATCGGCGCTGGTGGAGCTGGAGGGCAACGCGGCGGTTCGGCTCTGGTTTGGGGATCCCACCGAGCACTTGCGCATTCAAACTCAGGCCACGGTGCTCACCCTGCGGCAGAATCCCTTCGACTATCTCCTCTGCGATTGGGCCACCCATCTCCCCATCGACTATCCCAGCACGCTGGCAGCTCAACTACAGCCTTATCTGACGGCTCAGGCGGATCCCGGCATCCAGGCCTTGGCCTGGGAGCTATGGGATCACGTGCAGGGGGAAACGACAGCTTTTCTGCCGGCGCTGAACCAGCGCATCTATTCAGAATGCCGCCACATCTTGCGGGAAAAGGGGGATCCCTGGCCTGCCGGCTTGACCTGGCATCGCAAAACCGGAGCCTGCCGCGATTTGGCCCTGGTGTTCATGGAGGTCTGCCGTACGGTAGGCTTGGCCGCGCGCTTTGTCAGTGGCTACCAGGTCAGCCCCTCGCAGCCTTCGGGGGAGAGCAGGGGTGGAGAACCCCCAGAGCCTGGGCGCCGTCATTTGCACGCTTGGGCGGAGGTGTACTTGCCAGGGGCCGGTTGGCGGGGCTTTGATCCCACCCAAGGGTTGGCCGTGGCCGACGGTCATGTGGCTTTGGCGGCCAGCGCTTATCCCAGAGATGCTGCCCCTCTCTACGGCCATTGGCTGGGCAGGGGCGTTCACAGCAGCATGAGCTACACCATCCACATTCAGGCGGGATCTTCCGCCCACAGCTAAGCCCAGCTTGCTGCAGACAGCCTTAGCACTTCACCAAAAGTGCGGAGCTGAAGTTGTAGAGCGTCAACTTGGCCGGATCCCAAAGCGGAAATTTGAGATAGCATAGCCTAGCCCAGATCTTGAGAATTTGCCGAGGGATCCCGTTGACCCAGTCTATTGATGTCCCCACCAGCGTTGATACGTTTTTGCAGGAGTTGGCCGCCATTCAGCAAGTTGGGCCGAAGCGAGTGGCCATCCTGGGCAGCCGTCATGTGCCCATTACCCATCAGTATTTGATCGAGACCCTCAGTTATGCCCTGGCCCTTACCGGCAATCAGATCCTCACCTCTGGGGCCATTGGCACCAACTTGGCCGTCATTCGGGGGGCGATGCGGGCGGACATGAAGTCCTTGACGGTGATCTTGCCGCAGAGTTTGGAGCGACAGCCGGCAGAGTCGCGGGCCAGCCTGGAGCAGGTGCTGCATCTGGTGGAGCATCCGGAAAACGACCATCTTCCCTTGGCGGAGGCCAGCCGCCTGTGCAACCTGGAGATCATCAGCAAGTGCCAGCAGTTGATCTGCTTTGTCTTCCACGACAGCGTCACGCTGCTGGATGCCTGCAAGCATGCTGAGGAACAACACAAGTTGGTCACTCTCTTCTATTTCGACTGATTTGCCCTTCTACTTTCTTCCTCGGTATTGAGCTTGCGGCAGGGGGAAGTGTTCTTGTAGCCAGGCTTCAGCTTCTGCCGGGGTGGTGAGTTCGCCGTTCAGGGTGAGGCAACGCAGTTGCTCCAAAATGGCTTGGAAGGGGCGACCTGGCTTATAACCCAGACGACGCAGATCGTGGCCGTTGAGCAGCGGCTTTACCCAGTACCACTCCTGCAAATAGCGCCAGATCAGCCGCCGGGCCGGCTTGGGGGCGATCCCAGCCAACAAAATCACCGCCGGGATCCGCAGCCCCTGCAGCAGTTGCACCACCTGGGCCGGAGAGAGGGTGCCGGGATCCAATTGGGCCAACAGGGTTTGGTAATAGGAGGAATGGCTGAGGCGTTCGATGCCTGCTTGGGTGAGGTGGAGTTGGCTGGCCACCTGGGGGGCTTGGGGCAGCGTGAGGAGGAGAGCCTCTAGGCGCAGTTGCCAGATCTCCTGGGATCCCAGCTCAGGATAGCGGCGGCGAAAGTGATAAGCCCAGCGGCCCACCCGTTGCAACCGCCGGCACAGGGAGGGATCCCACTCCAGGTCGGGGTGAATACAGCGCAAAGCCCCCCATTCTGCCAGCCGCTCAAAGGCTTGGGGCCAATCGCGGGATCCGAGAATGTAGGCCAGCTCCTGCTTGAGGCGATCCCCGCCGACGGCATCGTGCAGACCACTGGCCACGGCAGCGCGGATCCATTTTTCTGTGGTCGAGTCCAGGGCGAAGCCCAAGCGCACCGCAAAGCGCACCGCCCGATAAATGCGGGTGGGATCCTCGATGAAGCTGTTGGGGTGCAATGCCCGGATGATCCCCTGTTGCAGATCTGCTTGTCCGCCGAAAAAATCCAGCACCTGTCCTCGCTGGGGGCCGTTGAGGCGCAAGGCCAAGGCGTTGATGGAAAAATCCCGCCGATAGAGGTCTTGCTGAATGGATCCCATGGCCACTTCGGGGGGAGAGGCCGGGTAGGGATAAAACTCCGTGCGGGCGCTGGCGATATCCACACAAAAGCCTCCTGGCCAGATCAAGGCCGCCGTTTGGAATTTGCCGTGGATCTCCAGCCGCGCTTCTGGGAAGTGCTGTTTGAGCGCTTGTCCCAAAATCAAGCCCCAGCCCGGGGGATCGATCCCATCCAGGGCCGGAGAGTAGGGCCCATCCACCACCAAGTCCAGATCCAGCCGCTCCAGGTTGGGTGAGGGCTGCCGTCCCCACCGATGCAGCAGCAGATCCCGCACCGTTCCCCCTACCAGATACAACCTCAGGCCCTTTTCATCGGCGAGGCGGGCGGCCTGCTCCAGCAACTGTCGATGCCGCTCCGAAAGAGCGGCGAAGGTGAGATCCAAAGGGCAGGAAAGGGTGGGCAAAGCCAACTGCGGTGAGAGGGCCGGCAACTCGTGTAGGTGCCGCAACACATCGGTGCGAGTTACAATGCCCACCAACTGTCCATCCTGGAGAACCGGCAGGCGGCCAATATCCCACTGCACCATCAACCGCTGAATCTCCGCCAAGGGGGTGTCGGGGGAGAGGGTTTTCACGTCGGTGGTCATGTAGCCCTTGACGGGGGCATGGCCAAACCCGTGATGCAGGGCGATATCGATATCCCGCCGCGAGATCACCCCCACCAGGCGACCTTGAGCGTCCACCACCACCAGGCCGGAATGGCCGTAGCGCAGCAGCACCCGCTGGGCCTCGTCGATGGTGATCTCCGGTCGGATGGTGCGCACCGGAGCCGACATCAAATCTTTGGCCGTCACCGGGGGCGGGATCCGCTCTTGGACAGCCTGCCTGAGGGCCGCCATGACTTGGGCCGGGTCGGGCAAAGGCTGCTCTGGGCTGGCTTTTAACGTGGCTGCTGCAGCACAATCGTGTCCACCGCCGCCGTAGAGGGCCATCACCCTGCCCAACTGGGCAAACTCCTGCCGCGCCCGCCCGATCAGGCTGAGCCGCTCCCCCTGCCGCGCCACCAAGAGCAGCACATCCACTCCCGTCAGATCCATCAGCCGCATCACCAGGCCGGCCAAGCCGGGCACAAACTCCGGCAGCTCCAGCAGCCATTCTCCCAGGCGATACTCCCCCACCTGCTGCACCTGCATCTGGGCCAACCCCTGGCTGAGCAGCTCGCGCATCTCTGGGGTGAGGCCATCCCCCAAAAAGCGCCGCAACAAGACCAGGTTCACCCCCTGATCCAACAGCCAGCTCAGGGCAGCAGCATCGCGGGCGGTGGTCTCCGGGAAGGTCAGGGATCCCGTATCCATGTGAATGCCCAAAGCCAGCGCCAGCCGCTCAAAAGGGCTGAGAGGGATCCCAGCAGCCTGCAGCCGCTCCACCAGCAAGGTACAGGTGGCCCCCACGGCCTCGATATGACAGTTCACCTGCTGCTGCGGCCAAAAGCCATCCGGTGGGGTTTCCGGATCCCTGAGGTGATGGTCGAAAATCTCGATTTGGGTGCCGGGGACGCTCAACCAAGCGGCAGCTTTTCCCAAGCGATCCGGATCGTGACAATCCACCACAATCCACCGCTGCACCTGTCCCGGATCCACAGAGCGCAGCTCGATGAGGGGAAATTCATCTCGGTACAAGGCCAAAAACTCCTGCACCCCCGGCAGGGATCCCCCGGTCAAGGCGATGCGGGCACCCGGATACAGGCGCGCCGCTCCCACCGCCGCCCCCAGGGTGTCGAAATCCGCCGATTGATGGCACAGGATCAGATCCATTGCGGCAAGAGTTGTCGTTTTCCCCCCTTCCATCCTGGCCTAAGCCGGGATCCCTCTTGTTGGAATCGGACAAGAAGAAATGAAGGGCTGCTCAACTCCGAGGGGCAAGTGGAAACCTTGAAGTTTCGGGATGCGTGTCGAGTTTTGATCAAAAAATGGGGTCTTTAACCCCGTCCTACGGCTATGCAGAAGCAGGCCAGTAGCGTGGGGAGTTATGTCCACAAGGAGCTTTTACAGCGTCGTCAGCTCCTTTTCTTTTTCTGCCAGCAGCTCATCGATCTTCTTAATGTAGCGGTCAGTTAGTTTCTGGATGGCATCCTGCAAGCTTTTGGACTCATCTTCAGACAGCTCGCCGTTTTTCTCCCGCTTGCGCACCGAGTCGATGCCATCCCGCCGGATGTTGCGGATCGAGACTCGCCCCTCTTCGGCCAGCTTGGCCACCTGTTTGCTCAGCTCTTTGCGCCGCTCTTCTGTCAGGGGGGGAATGGTGAGCCGCACCACCTTGCCGTCGTTGCTGGGGGTTAGACCTAGGTCAGAGGCAACAATGGCCCGCTCAATGGCCGCCAGGGTCGAGGGATCAAAGGGCTGGATCAAGAGAGTGCTGGAGTCTGGCGTGGTGAGGCTGGCCAGGGCCTTGAGGGGAGTGGGCACGCCGTAGTACTCCACCTGAATGCGATCCAGCAGGCTGGAATTGGCCCGCCCGGTGCGTACCGTATTAAAGGAGCGCTGTGTGGCTTGCACAGCTTTGTTCATCAACTCCTCAATCTCAGCTAGCTCCACGGGGTTTTCCTCGCTTTCAAAATCAGTTTCCAGATATCAGGCTCTGGCAGCAAACCTGGCTCCTCTACGGTGAGCCTGACCTCAATTTTACTGCCTTGTCTTAGGATCCCGTTCCCCAAAGCTGCACCTGCAGCTGGCGAATTTCCGCAAAATGCCCCCCAGTGGGATAGTACGAGCTCAAAGCTTTTCTTAGACTGGTATAGGCTTTACTGCACAATACAGGCACGACGAAGTTTTATGCCCTCTCGTCAAGTTTGTTCTTCAACGGCCCTAGCCTGGCTGATCGGCAGCTTGAGTCTCTTGGGTTTTGGAGCGGCTGCGGCAGCCTTAGAGCTGCAGATTGTCTCCCCCAACGCCTATAAAGTGCCCTACCTGGGAATTGATGGTGTTTTCACTCTGGATACGTCCCTGGAACAATCGGCCAACGATCCGCGCAATCCGAAGCGGGTGAAGTTCGAGAAGATGGAGTTCTTCTCCTTCTACGCCGATCTGGAGGGGAAAAAGCCCCTGGCGGAAAATTGTCGCTACGCCTATCGGGGGGCTGCGCCGGATCCCTTCTACTACCCTGAGCGCTCCTTAAGTTCCATCTGGGATTTGTTTCAGTTGCGGCCTGGAGCAGACGCCAGTTGCGAGACCTTCACCTATGTGATTCTGCGGGCACCCCACGGGGATCCGGTGCACATGCACCTGCGCTACGGAGGCCGCAACAGCAGCTTCCAGGAACTTCTGAACATCAGCACTCTGCCGGAGGATCCTGCCAACTTCAACCCCTGGTGGAGCACCTACTGCGCGGAGGGGGTAACCGGCTGCGATTGATGGGCTGGGCGGCTCACAACTCCTGCCGGGCTTCCAGGGCACGGGCCAGGGTGACCTCGTCGGCGTATTCCAGCTCGGATCCCATGGGCAGGCCGAAGGCCAGGCGGGTCATGCGCAAGGTGGGGGCAACCGGCTTCAGGTAATCCTTGACCACGTGCATGGTTACTTCCCCCTCTACGCTGGGGCTGATGGCAAAGATCAGCTCCTGCGGTTTTTCCCGTGCCACCCGAGCCACCAGCTCGCGGATGTGCAGTTGATCGACCCCGATCCCGTTCATGGGGGAGATGAGGCCGCCCAAAACGTGGTAGAGCCCCTTGAACTCGCGGGTGCGCTCCATCGCAATCAAGTCTTTGACGTCGGCCACCACGCACCACAGCAAGGGATCCCGCTGTGGCGAACGGCAAATCTCACAGGGATCCTCCGCCGACCAGTTGAAGCAGATGGAACAGTGCCGAACGGTTTGCTTGGCTTCCAGCAGGGCTTTGGCCAGGGCCTCGATCTCGCCGGCAGGCCGGTTGATCAAGTGGAGAGCTAGGCGCTGAGCGGTTTTGGAGCCAATGCCGGGCAGCCGTTGCAGCTCTTCGATGAGGCGAGCCAAGGGGCGAGTGTACATACAGAGTTAAGCAAGCGGGGTTAAGCAAGTGGGGCTCAACCCAGTCCCAACCCCGGCAGACTGATGTTTCCGGTCAGCTCTTCCATGCGTTTGCGCATCGTCTCGGCAGATTGGGTGTAGGCGTTCACCATCGCCGTCAGGAGCAAGTCCTCTACCACATCCACCGACTCCTGGAGAATCTGGGGATCCAGAGAGACCTTAAGGGGTTCTTGGTTGCCGTTTACCGTCACTTTCACCAGCCCATTGCCGGCTTCGCCGACGATCTCCATCTCCTCTAGCTCTTTTTGCAGCCTTTGAGCGCCATCGCGCACCTCTTGGGCTTTCTTGAGCGCTTCTTGGATTTTGCCGAAGGGGCCAAAGCCTCGAGTCATGGGATCCTCTCTTGGGTTATCCAGATACTGCTGTTCTACTCTACCCGTTTCCCCATCGCCGGTGAAAGCACTCGCAAGTCTGGGCAGAGGTGCTCCGCACCGCTAAGGCGACCGGCCTTCCTTAGGTTGCCCTTAACTCTGGCAGATTATCCTCACAAGAGAAGCCGAAGATCGACCCAGAAACTCCATCTGCTCATCAGCGTTTGCTGTCCGGAGGTGCCATGGCCCAACTGTTGCAGGATCCCCGATCTCAAGTAGCCCAGCCCAGTTCAACTCGGGTGGAGCCTTCTCCCTGGCGTTGGCGGCGCTGGATCCCGGAGCGTTGGTATGTGCATTTGGGCCTGGTGCTGGCCTGCTTGGTTCTGGGATTTCCGGTGTTGTACGCCCTGCTCGTGAGCACCCAGAACAATGCCGAGGTGTTCCGCTATCAATTGACCTTTGGCTCCTCTTTTGCCTTCAACTGGCATCAGGTGATGGTGGCGCGGCACTTGGGCCACTACATGGTCAACAGCACCATCGTGGCGGTGGCAATCACGGTGGGCAAGACGGTTTTGTCGCTGCTAGCCGGGCTGGCCTTTGTGTACTTCCGCTTTCCCGGCAAAGGGCTGGCCTTCGGCTTTGTGCTGATCACGCTGATGATGCCCACCGAAATCTTGATTATTGCCCTGCTGCGATTGGTCACCAAGTTGGGCTGGGGATCCACCTACTACGCTTTAATCGTGCCCTTTCTGGCCAGCGCCACGGCCACGTTTTTGTTCCGCCAGCATTTTTCCAACATTCCCCGCGAGCTGGCGGAGGCGGCCCAACTGGACGGGGCCAACCCGCTGCAATTTCTCACCCAGGTGCTGATCCCCTTGAGCTGGAACGCCATCGGGGCGCAGGCGGTGATTCACTTCGTTTACGCTTGGAATATGTACCTGTGGCCCCGCTTGATCGTGCAAGGCCGAGAGCGACAAGTGGTGCAGGTGGGGCTGCAATCCCTGCTCAATCTGGATAGCTCGGCCTCCTATGGCCCCATGATGCTGGGGGCGATCATCGCCAGTATCCCGCCGCTGCTGGTGTTTATTGCGCTGCAGAAGCCCTTCATGAGCGGGTTAGCCCTCAATCGCGACAAGTAAGCCCTTAGGTTCCCTTTCATGCCCAGAGATCTACGCCGTTTTATTGCTCTGCTGGAATCCCGTGGTCAGCTCCGCCGCATTTCGGCAGAAGTGGATCCGGATCTGGAAATTGCCGAGATTGCCGATCGCCTCTTGGCCTGCGGGGGGCCGGCGCTGCTGTTTGAGCGGGTGAAGGGATCCCGTATGCCGCTGTTGATCAATGTTTTGGGCACGGTGGAGCGCATCTGCTGGGCGATGGGGATGGAGCAGCCGCAGGAGCTGGAGACCTTGGGGAAAAAATTGGCCTTGCTCTACCAGCCACGGCCCCCCAAAACCTTTGCCCAGGCGGTGGAGTTGGGACAAGCTCTGTTTAGCGTACTCAAAGCTAAACCCAGCCGGGATCTGATCCCTCCCTGTCAGCAGGTGGTGCTGCGGGGAGAGGAAGTGGATCTCACCCAATTGCCCCTGTTGCGGGTCTACCCCGGCGATGCCGGACGGGTGCTGACCTTGGGCCTGATGGTCACCAAAGACCCGGAAAACGGGATCCCCAACGTGGGGGTGTACCGCCTGCAGTTGCAAAGCCGCAACACCATGACGGTGCAATGGCTGTCGGTGCGGGGGGCGACTCGGCATCTGCGCAAAGCGGCGGCCCTGGGCCAAAAGTTGGAGGTGGCGGTGGCGGTGGGGGTGGATCCGGTGGTGATTCTGGCGGCGGCCACACCCCTGCCGGTGGATCTGTCGGAGTGGCTGTTTGCCGGTCTCTATGCCGGAGAAGGGTTGCACCTGGCCCAGTGCAAAACGGTGGATCTGCAGGTGCCGGCCCATGCTGAGATCGTTCTGGAAGGCAGCATCACCCCTGGGGAAGTGGCCCCCGATGGGCCTGCCGGAGATCACATCGGCTACTACGGCCCCCGCAACGAGCAGGCTCCTCTGATTCGCTTCCACTGCCTGACCCACCGCCGGGATCCCATCTATCTCACCACCTTCAGCGGCAAGCCCCCCAAAGAAAACGACATGATGGCGCTGGCCCTGAACCGCATCTACACCCCCATCCTCAGGCAGCAGGTGCCGGAGATTGTAGATTTCTTTTTGCCGATGGAGGCGCTGGGCTACAAAGCAGCCATCCTCTCCATCGACAAGGCCTACCCTGGCCAGGCGCGGCGGGCGGCTTTGGCTTTTTGGAGCGCCCTGCCCCAATTTAGCTACACCAAGTTTGTGATCGTGGTGGACAAGGATATCAATGTGCGGGATCCACGGCAGGTGCTCTGGTGCCTGTGCTCGCGGGTGGATCCGCAGCGGGATGTGTTTATTCTGGCGGACAACCCCTTTGACACCTTGGACTTTGCCACCGAAAAACGGGGTCTGGGGGGCAAGATGGGCATTGATGCCACCACCAAAATTCCCCCAGAAACCGATGCTCCCTGGCGGGATCCCCTCACTCCGGATCCAGAAGTAGCCCGCCTGGTGGATCGCCGCTGGGCGGAGTACGGCTTGGCGGATCTCAATTGGCAGCCGGCGGATCCCCGCCTGTTTGGATACGATCTCTAGGCCCGCAGGGCCTCAATGGGATCCAGTTGCGCCGCTTTGCGGGCCGGGAAAATGCCAAAGACTAGCCCAATCCCAGTGGACAGGGAGAACGCCACTCCCACTGCCACCCCATCGACTTGGGTGGCCAAGGGGGTGAACACCTGCACCGCCACCAGCAGGCCGCTGCTGAGGAGGATCCCGAGCACCCCCCCGGTCACGGCAATGAAAATCGCTTCGGCGGCAAACTGCTGCAAAATCTGCCGGCTATCCGCCCCAATCGCCTTGCGCAGCCCGATCTCATGGGTGCGTTCCGCAACCGAGATAAGCATCACATTCATGATCCCCACCCCTCCCACCAGCAGGGAGAGGGCCGCCGTGCCCGTCAGCAGCACCCGCAACAGGCTCAAAATCCTGGCCGACCCATCCAGGAGCACCTTTTGGTTGCGGATGATGAAGTCATCTTCTCCCACCAATTGGTGCCGCTGGCGCAGCAGGTTGCGGATTTGGAACTCGGCAGCGGGCAGATCATCCACAGAGCGGGCCGAGACGAAAATCGCCGTCAGCTCTGTGCCGTAGGGGGAACGCCGCCCGACCAACCGATTGGCCACCACGTCCACCGGCAGAAACACTCCGGCATCGCTGTTGCCAAACACCGTCGGCTTCGAGCGCAAAGTGCCGATCACCTCGAAAGGCAAATTGTTCAGTAGGACGGTCTCCCCAATAGCAGCGGCGGGATCCAGGCCGAACAACTGGCTGGCGGCATCGCTGCCCAGCACCACCACCGGGCGCTGTTCCTCGATGTCGGAGGGCAAGAGGAAGCGGCCTGCCTCGATCTCCAGGTTCAAGACCGACAAGTACTCCGGCCAAGTGCCGGTGGCCTCATAGCGGCGATCCACTCCACCTCGCACCGCGCGCACATTGGTGCCCAGGCTGGGGACGGCTGCTGACACGGCAGGCACTTCCGCAGCAATGGCTCGCACATCCTCCAAAGTGAGGGGGCGGATGTTGCCGGCATCAGCTAGGCCCAAGTTGGCCGAAAAGACGATCAGCAAGTTGGTGCCCAGAGAGCGAAATTGATCCACCGCCATCTCTTGGGCGGCGTAGCCAAATCCGGCAATGGCCACCACCGCCGCATTGCCGATGAGGATCCCGAGCATGCTCAGCCCGGTGCGCAGGCGATGTCGTCGCACCATTTGCCAGGCCATTTTGGCCGCCGTTGCCAGGCTCATGGCTGTTGCTCCGCTCTTTTAATCAAAGTCTCTAGGTTCACCCCAGGAGGCAGGGCAGTAAAGACCCGATCCCCTGCCTGCAGACCAGAGAGGATTTGGGTAACTCCACCCTGAGTGATGCCCGTTTCCACGCGGCGATAGACAGGTTGCCGGCTTTGGGGATCCAGCAGAATCACGCCTTCCTGGCTCTCCTCTCGCAGGACGGCCACCGAGGGCACCGTCAGAGCCTGAGGCTGGGGATCCCCGATGAAATCCACCGAAACAGTCATGCCGGTGCGCAAAAAGTCGGCCCCAGGCTCCGGTTCAACGAAGACCCGAAAGACGGTTACCTCTCGCACCACCACCGTAGCGGGTGCAATCCGCTTCACCCGCCCCTGCACCAGGCGGTCGGGGTAGGCCAGGGAGCGGATCTCCACCGGCTGACCCACCCGCACCTGGGCAATCTGGGCTTCTGGCACTTCTGCCCGCACCTCAATTCCCTGAGCCAGCGCCAAAATGGAACTGGAAGAAGCTGCGGTGGCATCGGAAGCTGCTGTTGTGGGAGCTACAAAGGATCCCACCTCGGCAAAGCGCTGCACCACCACACCGGAAAAGGGGGCGCGGACTTCGGTGTCAGCCAACCGGGATTGCCGTTGGGCCAGCTCGGCTTGTGCCTGGGCAATTTGGGCTTGAATTTGCTGTAGGGTTTCCGGGCGGCTCCCCAGTTGCAATCGCTCCAACTCCTGTTGAGCAGCTCGTAAATCCGCTTGCGCTTGTTCCAGGCGGGCCGAGCGTTGATCCAGCTCGCTGCGGGCTACCACCCCCGCCTGCACCAGGGCCTGGATGCGCTCTAACTCCCTCTGAGCCAAGTCCACCTGCGACCGGGCAGCATCCACCCTGGCCTGGGCCGCCGCGATCACCTGGGGGCGCTCTCCGGCCTGTTGCTCCGCTAGACGGGCTTGCAGCTCTTGAATGCGGGCTTGGGCTTGGCGAATGCCACTGGCGAGATCGCCGTAGTCCATCCGGGCCAATAACTGCCCTGCCACCACTTCATCTCCCTGATCCACCAACAGTTCCGCCAGGCGACCCGACTCGCGGGGGCTGACATTCACCTGGCGGAGCGGCTGCACCTGGCCGCTCACCCGCAGGCGTTGGGTGAGATCCACCACTTGAACCGGTACCGTCAATCTTTCCAGCCGTTCTGCCCTCTGCTGCTGCAGCTGACGCTGGATCAGGAGACCGCTGCCCCCTAGGCCGGCCAACAGCAAGCCCAAGAGCATCCAACCGAAGGGAAATCTCTTGGGGCGGGGTTTGCTCTGGGGCAGAGGCTGATCTGCAGGCCTGGGAGTAGACAGGGATCCCGTCTTGGGCTCATCGGTGTGCAGGATCACAAAAGTCTCCCGTTTGTAACAAAAGCTTTATCTTTGTCTAGCCTATTGGAAAAATGGGGGAAGCGTAAACACAGTCTCCCACCTCTTGAGCTCTATGTCGGCCAGCTCTGTACAAAAAACAGCGACGATTGTTACCATGGTTAACTGCCGGTAGCGCGGGAAGGCCATGAACGTTCGCATCAACGCTGAGGAGATCATCCGCTCCATTGAAGCTGCCCAGATGAAGCCGGATCTGCCGGAGATTCGGGTTGGGGATCAGGTACGGGTGGGAGTTCGCATTCAAGAGGGGGGCAAGGAGCGGGTACAAGCCTTTGAGGGCACGGTCATTGCCATGCGCCACTCCGGCATTAACCGCACCATCACGGTGCGCAAGGTTTTCCAGGGAATCGGTGTGGAGCGGGTTTTCCTCATTCACTCCCCGCGCATCGAGTCGATTCAGGTGCTGCGGCGGGGTAAAGTGCGTCGGGCCAAGCTGTTCTATTTGCGGGATCGGGTGGGCAAAGCCACTCGCATCAAGGCTAAGGCAGAGAGTGCGGATAGCAAGGAACAGCTTCTTTGAAAGGTGGGTGTACCTGCTACACTGGGTAAGTGGGTGTGACCCTAGGCCAATGCGTCCTTAGTTCAGTTGGTAGAACGTCGGTCTCCAAAACCGGATGTCGGGGGTTCGAGTCCTCCAGGGCGCGCTAACCATCAGACCCCCTTCTGTGGCGATGGCTTAAGGTGGAAACACCCCATCTGAGGTGGTTTTGGCGGCCATGAAGTCTGTCTCCAATGTCCTCTCGGCTCTGTTGCTGGGGCTGCTGCTTTGGTTGGGGATCCCTATCTGGCCTGGATCAGGTGTGGTGGCAACGGCAGCGAGCAACAGGGTAGATCACGAGATCGATCGACTGTTTGAGGAGGCCTTTGCGGCTACTCAGAGGGGAGATTTTGCCCGGGCGGAAACCCTGTGGACTCAACTGTTGCAGATCCAGCCGGACAACCCGGCCCTGTGGAGCAACCGGGGCAATGCCCGTGTCAGCCAGCACCAACTGCAGGCAGCTCTGGAGGATTATGCTGAGGCCATTCGTTTGGCCCCTGAGGCACCGGATCCCTATCTCAACCGAGGGGCTGCTTTGGAGGGGTTGGGGCGGTGGCAGGAAGCAATTGCCGATTATGAGCGGGTGTTGCAGTTGGATCCCAACGATGCGGCGGCCTACAACAACCGTGGCAATGCGGAAGCAGGGCTGGGCCAATGGCAACAGGCCTTGGCTGACTACCGCCGCGCTACAGAACTGGCTCCCGACTACGCCTTTGCTCAGGCCAACTATGCTCTGAGCCTCTACCAGGTGGGCGAAACAGAAGCTGCCCTGCGCTTGATGCGGGCTCTGGTGCGCAAGTACCCGAAGTTTCCAGATATGCGGGCTGCTCTCAGTGCCATTCTTTGGGCGCAGGGTCGGCAAGGAGAGGCCGAAAGTCATTGGGTGGCTGTGCAAGGACTGGATCCCCGCTACGCCGACCTGGAATGGGTGAAAACCGTCCGCCGTTGGCCACCGGCGATGGTGGCAGCTCTGGAGCGTTTCCTTTCTCTCAAGTCGTGAGGATCGGGATCGCGTCGGAGATACCCTGGGCCTTGACTCTGCGCATTGACGAAACAGTTGCTGGGGATCCCCGCAGCTAGAGCCTCAGGTTACATCCTGTCTGGGGGTATGGAGATTGCTAGATTGGGATCAAGCCGAGGGCGGATTCCAGCAGCAGGCTTAACCCAGAGCCAAGAGAGCGCAGAGGGATCCCAAAGGCTTTCAGCGAGCTGTGAAAAAAACTGTGTAAGGGATTGCTTCCTGCGACACCTTTTCGCCTTCTTCTTCGTCTGTTTCAGTCCTATCGCGGCGCGTGGTATCAACGTGAGTGCAATGGCTTGTTTCTCTCGCTCTTCTTCCTTCTTCCCTGATGGGAGAGGGAGGCTGCGAAATCACTGGAGCTGGGCAGGGCTGTTGCTCATGGTTCTGCAGCTTGGGCAACCCGCCGTGGCTCAGACGGAAACCCGAGTTTGGAGCGGAACCGGCCAAATTTTGAGCGGCCAGGGGCAGGGGGCGACGGTGCAATTGATCTTGGAAACGGGTGGCGGGCGTATCTGGAGCCAATCGGGGCCGGCTTTGGATGCACCCTTTTCCGGCGGCCATATTTCGGTAACCAGCGGCGATGGCACTTGGCAAATCCAATCGCAAGGGGATCAGTTGTTGGTCACCTTTTACCGCGGCGAGCAGATCATCCGCTGGCAACTGCGGCCCATGGGCGAGATCCCCAGCTCTTCTCCTTCTGCGCCATCCAGCTCCCTGAGCAGTGACTCCGCCCAGCCCGTAGCGTTGCCCGTCCAAGAGCTGGTGATTCCAGTACTGAAGAATTTGCCCGGCAACCCCTGAGGGATCCCTGCCCCGCCGGTTCTCGACCCATGAAACCTGGTGTGTTGGCCGCTGGGGCTATCAAACCTGTGGCCACTGGAATGGGCTGGGATGATTTTGGGGGCGGTGGGCCTGGGGATCCTATCCCATCGGCAGTTAGCCCGCCTGTTGTTTAGCTGAGCAGCGGGACACAGGGCAGGGGCAGTTGAGCCGCTGCCGCCGCATCCAGCAACCACAGCAGCCGTCCTCTGGGGTTTATGCGCTGGCAGGGTAGGTGGGCCTCGGTGGTCAGCGCCTCTTTCACGATGGGGGCTTTGTTCGCTCCGGTTACCAGGAACACCACCTGGGCTGCTTGGTTCAGAACAGGATAGGTCAAGGTTAGACGCGGCTCCTGCCCTTTTTGCCCCACTGTCACCCAGCGGTGCTGCACCTGCAGAGCGGCGGTGTCGGGAAACAAGGAAGCTGTGTGGCCGTCTTCCCCCACCCCCAGCCATACCAGGTCGAGAGAAGGGCACTCTGTACCGAAAATCTGCCGCAGGGTCGCCTCGTATTCGGCAGCATCGCGAAGGGGATCCCCCGCTTGGGTGGGCATAGGGAAAACTTGAGCCGCCGGGATCCCGATCTGCTCCAGCAAGGTTTCCCGCACCATACGGTAGTTGCTCTCAGGGTGATCCGGGGGAACATAGCGCTCGTCTCCCCAGAACAGCCAGGTTTGTTGCCAAGGGATCCCTGGGGTTTGGGCCAGGGCAGCATACAGCTTCTTGGGGGTGCTTCCCCCGGCCAAGACCACCGTAAAGCGTCCCCGCTCGCGAATGGCAGCGGCTGACCGAGCTTGCCAAATCTCGATGGCCCGTTGGATTAAGACGGGGCCCTCCGGAAAGATCTCCAACTGGAATCCCTGCATACACCGAAGCCCTACTGCCGACCTATGCTGGGTCAGCCGACCTGCACCAACACTTTACCGAAGGGATCCCCTAAGCGGGGCAAACACTAGGAAGCCACCGCCAGCTCTTTGGCTTCTGCCCGAATTTGCTCGTAGAGGGCGCGCAGCTTCAGGCCCACGATGATCTGAATCAGACCAGAGCCATTGCGGGATCCCGGGTATTCCGGGTGCTTGCGCAACAGTTCCGTCAGCTCGCCATAGTAGCGGGTGGACAAGTTGCTCAGGTGGTTCTCGATGTAGATGACCTCTTCCAGCTTGTCGAAGGTGCCGTCGATCTCCAAAATCGAGACTGGGTGATCGAAGTAGGTGGAAGGGCCGTAGTGAAGGCGGATCCCCGGGTAGGAACAGGTCAGCTTTTTGCCGCAGGGGATCCAATCAATGGTGGAGCCTTCGTCAAAGAGATAGACATGGTCGAAGTACTTCACCCCTTCTCGCTGGATCAGCCGCACCCGCAATACCTTGTGCTCTGGATCCAGCTCCGGCAACAACTGGGTGGGCAAAACCTCAATGACGGCATCGGCGTACTGCTTCTGCACATCGACATAGGCTTCAAAGTCCGGGCGGCGAGCCTCGATTGAGCGCAACACATCTTCGTAGGTGTGGCCCCGCTCGGCCATGTCCCGCTTCACCTTCCAAGCAATCTTGATCTCTGGGGCCAGATCCAAGTACACCTTAAAGTCCAGCAGCTGGCGCACCCGCTCGTCATACATGGGATGCAGCCCCTCTAGGACGATGATGCGGTTGGGCTCCACCAGCTCCGGCGGGTCAATCATCCCCGTCTCGTGGTTGTAGATGGGCTTCATCACGCTTTGGCCGTTCTTAAGCGCCTTGGCCTGCTCGTACATCAGGTCGAAGTTGTTGGCGCGGGGATCCAGCGCCGTGATGCCCTTCTCTTTGCGCTGGTAGCGATCCAAGGAGTGATAGTCATCCAGACAGATGGTGGTAATCAGATCCCGGCCAAACAGATCCCCCAGCCGGCGTAAAAAGGTGGACTTGCCACAGCCAGAATCTCCGGCGACACCAATCATCACAACACGATCAGGACTGCTTGCCATGGGAACTCCTTGGGGACGGGCAGGGCAAAACTGAGAAAAAGGCTCTAGAAAGTTACCAACTGTTACGGTCTTGCATGATACCAAATAAAGCCGTTACCTCACAACCCGCTTGTGGGCCAGAGAGGTGGGCACCCTAAGCAACAATTTAACAAAAAATCCATATTTTTGGCCGATGAGCTTGGCCGGGATTATTTTTCCGGGGTTGCCGCTCTCAGGACGGCCTGGGGGGCTGGCGAAGGTCGTCTGCTTCTCCTCTGACAAGTTCCATTTGAGCAGCCGGGCTGCTGTGGTGTTTGCTATTTTGCTATATGTAAACTCATTTCCTCCCAGTGCCAGGAGCAGATCGCAGGTATGGTTGCCAGCGCAGAAAAGCGAGAGGTTGTCGTCAATCTGTATCGTCCCAACGCCCCCTTGATCGGCCACTGCGTGGAGACCTACTCCATTGTCGGCGAAGGGGCACCCGGACTGACCAAGCACATTGTGCTCAGCTTGCCGGATCCCAACTACCGCTACCTAGAAGGGCAAAGCGTTGGCATTATCCCTCCTGGCGAAGATGCCAAGGGCAAGCCCCACAAGCCCCGCCTCTACTCGATTGCTTCCACCCGCTTTGGCGATGATGGCGAGGGGCGCACCGTCTCTTTGAGCGTGAAGCGGGCCGAATATGTCGATAGAGAGACAGGCCAGCCGGGGGTGGGGGTCTGCTCCGGCTTCCTCACCGATTTGAAGGCAGGCGACGAGGTGATGATCACGGGGCCATCGGGGAAAACCTTCCTACTGCCCGAAGATGAGAATGCCAACCTGATCTTGATCGCCACCGGCACCGGCATTGCTCCTTTTCGCGCTTTCATCAAGCACCTGTTTGAGGAGGATCCCAACTATCAGGGCAAGATCTGGCTGTTCTTTGGGGTGCCCACCACTTCCACCTTGCTCTACCACGGGGATCTGGAGGCCTGGAAAGCCCAGTACGGGGATCGCTTCCGCGTCGATTACGCCATCAGCCGCGAGCAACAAACCCCCGATGGCAAGAAAATGTACGTGCAAAACCGCATGGCCGAGTACGGCGCCGAGCTGTGGGAGATGCTGCAACAGCCCAACACCTACACCTACATCTGCGGCCTCAAGGGGATGGAGGACGGGATCAACAACGTCATGGGGCCTTTGGCGGAACAAGCCGGTCAGGATTGGAGCAAGTTCCAGAAGGAACTGAAGAAAGCAGACAGGTGGCACGAAGAAACCTACTGATCCCTGCTTGTGATCCCTGCTTGTCGGTTTGTCAGCGCCAATAGGGATCCCGTTCCTTGCTTGAGAGCACTGGCGTGGGGAGTATGTCAAAATGCTTCTATCTCCCAGCGTATGCGCTTTTTTCCCAGGAGCATCGAACCGTGGACGCGCGCTACAATCCCCAGGCCATTGAGAGCAAGTGGCAGGCCCACTGGCGTGAAATTGGGCTGGATCGCACTCCAGAGCTGAAGGACGGGAGCCGCAAATTTTATGCCCTGTCTATGTTCCCCTACCCCAGCGGCAACCTGCATATGGGGCATGTGCGCAATTACACCATCACCGATGTAATTGCCCGCCACAAGCGAATGCAGGGGTACGCAGTGCTGCACCCGATGGGCTGGGATGCCTTTGGCCTGCCGGCGGAGAATGCCGCCATCGACCGGGGGATCCCACCGGCCAAGTGGACCTACCAAAACATTGCCCAGATGCGGGATCAGTTGCAGCGGTTGGGCCTGTCCTACGACTGGGAGCGGGAGATTACCAGTTGTTCGCCGGACTACTACAAGTGGACGCAGTGGATCTTCCTGCAATTTTTGCAGGCGGGCTTGGCCTACCAGAAAGAGGCGGCGGTGAACTGGGATCCGGTGGATCAGACGGTGTTGGCCAACGAGCAGGTGGATGCGGAGGGGCGTTCCTGGAGATCCGGCGCCCTGGTGGAAAAGCGCATGCTCAAGCAGTGGTTTTTCAAAATCACCGCCTATGCCGACCAACTGCTGGCGGATCTGGAAAAGCTCTCCGGCTGGCCGGAGCGGGTGCGCACCATGCAGGAGAACTGGATCGGCCAATCGGTGGGGGCTAAGGTGATTTTCAAAACCGAGGCAGGGGACGAGCTGGCAGTGTTCACCACCCGGCCCGATACCCTCTGGGGGGCCACCTTCATGGTGATGTCGCCGGAGCACCCCTTGGTGGACAAGCTCACCACTGCCGAGCAACTGCAGGCCGTCAGAGCCTATCAAGCCCAGGCCGCTGCCCGCAGCGAGATCGAGCGCAGCGCCGAAGACCGGGAAAAGACAGGGGTTTGGACGGGATCCTACGCCATCAACCCCGTTAACCAAGAGCGGATCCCCATCTGGATTGCCGACTATGTGTTGATGGGCTACGGGACGGGGGCCATCATGGCCGTGCCTGCCCACGACCAGCGGGATTTCGAGTTTGCCCGCAAGTTCGGCCTGCCCATCAAGCGGGTGGTGCAGCCGCCGGAGGGTTCTCCGGCCTCAGCGGATCGCGCCAGCGGGACGGAGTCCTCAGAACTGCAGGCTGCCTGGACGGGGGAAGGGGTGATGATCAACTCTGGCCCCCTAGACGGGATCCCGGTGGGCAAAGGCCCAGGGCAAAGCGTGGAAAGAGCCATCGCCTGGCTGGAAGCCCAGGGGCTGGGGGAAAAGCAGATCAACTACCGCCTGCGGGATTGGCTGATCTCGCGGCAGCGCTACTGGGGTTGTCCCATCCCGGTGATCCATTGTCCCCACTGTGGCATTGTGCCGGTGCCGGAGAAGGATCTGCCGGTGCTCTTGCCGGAGGATGTGGAGCTGACGGGGCGAGGGGGATCCCCGTTGGCCCAGTTGGAGGACTGGGTGAAGGTGAAGTGCCCCACCTGTGGCGCGGAGGCTCGCCGGGAAACCGATACCATGGACACCTTTGTCTGCTCGTCGTGGTACTTCCTGCGCTTTAGCGATGCCCGCAACGACCGAGAGATCTTCCGCAAAGACCAGGTGAACGCCTGGCTGCCGGTGGATCAGTATGTGGGTGGCATTGAGCACGCCATCCTGCACCTGCTCTACTCCCGCTTTTTTACCAAGGTGTTGCGGGATCGGGGGCTGCTGGATTTTGACGAGCCGTTCTCGCGTCTGCTCACCCAGGGGATGGTGCAAGGGCGCACTTACTACAACCCCAACAAGTCCGGCAAGGATCGCTGGATCCCGGCAGCTCTGGTGCAGGATCCCAACGACCCGCGGGATCCGGAAACGGGCGAGCCCCTGCAAGTTATCTACGCTACCATGTCCAAATCCAAGGGCAACGGCGTGGATCCTGAGGAGGTGCTGGCCCACTACGGGGCGGATACGGCCCGCATGTTTATCCTCTTCAAGGCCCCGCCGGAGAAGGATCTGGAGTGGGACGATGCCGATGTGGAGGGGCAATTTCGCTTTCTCAACCGCGTCTGGCGGCAGGTGTACGAGTTTGTCGTTCGCGGTGGCGGGACGGAGTCCTGGCGGGGCAGGGTCTCAGAGCTGTTGCCGGCCAAGGTCGAGGTGGGATCCCTGACCAAGGCGGAAAAAGATCTGCGCCGGGCCATCCACACCGCCATCAAGGAAGTCAGCGAAGATCTGGAAAAGGATTATCAATTCAACACCGCCATTGCCGAGCTGATGAAGCTGAGCAATGCTCTGGGGGAGGCCGGGATCCCGGATTCGCCGGTCTATGCAGAGGGGATCCGCACGCTGGTGTTGCTGATGGCGCCTTTTGCCCCCCATATTGCGGAGGAGCTGTGGCAGGCGCTGGGGGGCGCAGACTCGGTGCATCGGCAGTCTTGGCCCAGCTATGACCCGGCAGCGCTGGTGGCCGACACGATGACCATTGTGATTCAGGTGAACGGCAAATTGCGCGGCTCGTTTGAGGCCCCTGCCGAGGTAACGCCGGAGGAGCAGGAACAGTTGGCCCTTCGGTCAGAAGCAGCGCAGAAATACCTGGAGGGGGCAACACCCAAAAAAGTGGTGGTGGTGCCGAAAAAGCTGGTTAACTTTGTCCTCTAACGGCGGGCCTGGCCAAAATGTTCCGCACTGCTGACACGAACGGGATCGGGGCTTTCACCAAATTTTCGGGCTGGAGGCCCGCACCATAGCCGCAGGCTTGGTGTCGGGAGGAAAGCCCGCCTCCTTATAGGTTTGCTGGTCAAAAGTCT
>NZ_JBSSAH010000047.1:0-23344 GCF_054058415.1 Thermostichus sp. MS-CIW-38
GTCGTTGCACCGCTCAATCGTATTCTTGGCCTATGCGTGATGACAACGATATTCACATGGCCGGCACTGCGTTTTTAAAGGGCGTCGGCTACGGTCGGCGCTATCCTTCCCTGCCCTGAAGGACGGGGCTTGCCGCGCCTTTTGGTCAATACAGCTGCGTCTTGACTCCGCTATGGTGGCGCTATGGTGAATAGAGGGGTGGGAGGATGGGTTGAGAGCGGCGATGGCAACAACAGACGTGACGGTGGTGGTGAAGATCGGCACCTCCAGCCTGACAGATACTCAGACCGGCTTGTTGCGTCTTTCGGTGTTGGGGCCGCTGGTGGAGGTGCTGACCCACCTGCGCAGGCAGGGGTATGCGGTGATCTTGGTCTCCTCTGGGGCGGTGGGGGTGGGCTGTGCTCGCCTTGGCTGGCGGCAACGACCGACGGCTATTGCCGAGAAGCAGGCGGTGGCTGCGGTGGGACAGGGGCGGTTGATCCGCCTTTACGATGACCTCTTCTCGGCTCTGAACCAGCCAATTGCCCAAGTGCTGCTCACCCGCGGCGATCTGGTGGAGCGCAGCCGCTACGTGAACGCCAATCGCACTTTTGCCCAACTGCTGCAGATGGGGGTTATTCCCATCGTCAATGAAAACGACACGGTGGCAGTGGAGGAGCTGAAATTCGGCGATAACGACTCGCTTTCGGCGTTAGTGGCCAGCATGGTGCAGGCCAAGTGGCTTATCCTGCTCACCGATGTGGACAAGCTCTATTCGGCTGACCCCAACCGAGATCCCTCTGCCCAGCCCATTGAGCGGGTGTTGCCCGGGATCCCGCTACAGGTGAAGGCCGAAGCCCAGGGGAAAAGCGGCTGGGGCACCGGCGGCATGGCCACCAAACTGACCGCTGCTCAAATTGCTACAGCTGCAGGGGTAACGGTGGTGATCACCAATGGCAAACGGCCTGAGCAGATCCCGGCAATTCTGACCGGCGAGGCCATCGGCACCCGCTTTGATCCGGCTCCTCAGCCCGCCAGCGCCCGCAAGCGATGGATTGCCTACGGCCTCATCCCCGAGGGATCTTTGACTTTGGATGAGGGGGCGGTACGAGCGGTGTGCGAGCAAGGGCGCTCGCTGTTGCCGGCAGGGATCACAGCCATTTCTGGGGAGTTTGAGGCGGGGGCTGCCGTGCGCCTGTGCGATCCCAGCGGCCAGGAGGTGGCGCGGGGCCTGGTGAACTACAGCGCCGAGGAGCTGCGGCAGATTAAGGGCAAAAAAACCGCCGAGATTCCCCGCATCCTGGGCTACGAAGGGGTTGATACTGCCGTCCACCGGGATAACTTGGCCTTGCTCAATTGAGGCCATGGGTGAGGCCATGGGGGCGAGTCCAGGCGCGGTGCTCTGCACCACTAGCACGAATGGCTACAACGGCGGGATCCCAACGCCTATTCTTCCAACTGCCAGGGATCCTGAGCCAGCACCTCATCGAAAACCCGCGGGGGGCGCACGGCCATCAGCACCTGGCCCAGCAGGGGAGAGGAGGGCGAGTCTTCTATCCACTCCACCGCCAGGGATCCGGCCCGATCCACCAGGAAAAATCCCGCCATCTGAGCTCCCTCCCAAACCCGAGCGGCGCGATCGACCACCAGCAAAACCGGATCCTGTTCTTCACCGGCAGGCACCGGCAAACCCAACAGGGATCCCAAAAGCCGGTTTTCCACCTGAAGGATCACCGGATCCCCGGCCTTTTGAATCACTGGCCAAGCAGGCAAGGCCATCCAAGTCTGCTCCGCCGGGCTGTTGACCCAGCCAAAGGGCCCTTGGGGCTGGCTGGAGGGGATCCCTTCCCAGGCGGCAGTTGCAAGAGGCAGGGATCCGGCCACCGGCAGCAGGCGCGGCAGATCTTCTTCCAGGCGAAACACCGACAGCTTGGGCAAAACGCTGCGTTGGGGGCGGGAGCTGGTGGCAATCGTGGACAAGAGCTGCTCCACCTGTCGGCGGGCTGTATCACTGTGGACATACTGAAACGCTCGACCGATAGCCCGAGTTCGCTCCTGCAGATCGCGGGTTTGCTGGGCCGTCCGCCAGGCTTGATAGGCCACCGCATCGCCGGGGTGATCCGTAAACCCTTCCGGGAGCTGCTGGAGCTGGGCATAATTTTTCACGGCGCGGGCGATCTCGTGAGCATCAGCGGCATGCAAATGGCGACTGAAGATGAATTCCGCCACCCGAACCCGATCCTGTGGGGAGAGAATGCGCAACTCGTAGAGGATATCGCTGCCTTTATGGGCAAAATGCCCCAGAACTTCTGGGCTGGCTCCTGCTTTGGCCATCCCTTCGTAAACCTGGGCCGCAACAAGGATCTGGTTTTGGTGAATGGGCTCAAACCCGGTTGCCTCGAAGATGGCCTGGGGAGTCATTTTCTGTCGTTGCAAAGCTTGACAGGCCTTGGCCCAATCCAGCCACCGGCCCTCTTTGCGGCGCAGCCGCTCTACCAACAAGCTGGGATCCTCCTCCACAGCAGCAGGTTCCGGCAGATACTGACTCATGCTTGTTCTCCAACAGGCTGGACAGATCACCACTCCCCTGGTCCACAGCCCAGCAGAGCTGGCCGGGCATCTGGCCAAACTTGATCTTCAAACTTGATCTTAAGGGCTGATAGCGGTTCTGGCCGAGTCCGGTCGCGACAGCGGGACGGAGTCCTTGGCGAAACTCTAGATCGCTGGGTCGCACAGCATCACCTGGGAAGGCTGTCCACTCACCGGCAAGCAGTTCAGATCCAATTGCCAAAGCTGAGACAGGTGAGATTTCTCTGCTTTGGGCACCTGCAGCCAAATCTTGCCCCTTTGGCCCACCTGCAACACCTGTGAGCCGTTAGGCACAGCTACTTGGGCCAAGGGATCCCCTTTTTCACTGTACAGCCAGAGGGAAGTGGATTGCTCGCCCTCTCGACACAGCAGCAGCACGCCCCAAGGGGCCTTGGCCATCTGGACAGGTTGCCCTTTCAAGAACCAGCGGCGCACCCGCAGCGGATTCACCTGCACCGAGTGGAGATAGGGGCAGCAACCTTGCTGGCCTTCCCTTCCCTCATCTGTTGCCGCAAAGAGCAACCGTTCTCCCAAGCTGATCACCCCCCCTTGGGGATCCAAGGGCAGGCGATAGCGAATGGGCTGGGATCCCGTCTGCAGAGACCAGCCGGTCGCGACAGTGGGATGGTGTCCCTTGGGATAGGGCAAGAGGCTCATCTCCACCCACTGCTGCCCCACACCTGTCAACAAAACCAGATGCTCCGAGAGGGCCAGCAAGCGGGACAGGGATCCCTGCCAAGGCCAACGAAAATAGCAGCGGGAATCGGGGAAAGGCTGTGTTCCTGTCGACGTGGCCGGCTGCCATTGTACGGCCCCCAACTCTTGGGCGGTGGCCCAGACCAGCTCCTGTCGCTCTGCCAGCCAGGTGGCCTGCCAATCCTCCTCAAAGCTGAGCAAGGTGCGGATGCGGCTGGGGCTGAGGTGCAAAAGGCTGCTTCGGGAGAAGGCCAGGGCTTCCGGGAAGGTGTTCAAGGGCAGCACCGCCCGAATTGGCTCGTCCAGGGAAAAACGGGCCAAAGCAGGGGATCCCAGGGCAAGGTTCTGGAGCTCCAGCCATTCCAGCCTCTGGGGGGTCACCCGCAACAGCAGCGGGGATCTGGAGCCGCTGGGATCCTCGCAGATGCAGAACTTTTGCTCGGCCAGGAACTCCATCCCGCCAGTGTCAACAGAGCCCAGATCCGGCAGATCCCAAACCTGTACCCCAGGGGGCGGCCATCTGGGCAGGCGAGGGCCAACCCAACAACTGGCCGGCTCTTGCCACTCTTGGGCAACCACCGCCAAAGCCGACCGCATTTGGGCAGCAGTGCGGAACCGCCGCAAGGGCAACTTGCGTAGGGCTATCTCCAGCACCTCCCGCAGCGGGGCAGGGATCCCTTCTGGACAGACAAACGGCTGGTTGAGGTGGGCGTGCATCAACTGGCCGGGAGATCCGGAAAAAGGCCGTCGGCCCGTCAGCAGCTCCACCAGGATGATCCCCACCGCGTAGAGATCGGAAGCGGGACTGAACTGGCCATAAAACCGCTCCGGGGCCATGTAGGCAGGGGATCCGGTGGCGGTGATCTCGCCGGCAGCAGGCTGCAGGCGACGGGCGATGCCAAAATCCGTCAACTTCAGTTGCCAGCCCTGGGGCGTGGGCTTGAGCAGGATGTTCTCGGGCTTGACATCGCAGTGGATCACCCCCTGCCGGTGGGCATGATCTAACCCGGCCAAAATCTGATCCACAAAGCCCAAAACCTGCTTGACCGGCAGCCACAGCCCTTGCTCCACCTGGTCGATCAGCTCCCGCAGCGTGCCTCCCTCGCAGTACTCCAACACCAGGTAGCGACCTTCGCGGGCATGTTCGAGGGCGTAGCAGCGGGTAATGTTGGGGTGGTTGAGGGTGAGCAGATGGCGCAGCTCCCGCAGCAGATTTTGGGTGGGAAAGCGCTCCGCCGGCAGCTCCTTCAGGGCCACCAGGTCTCCTCCTTGACGGGGACGGGCACAGAATACACGCCCGTACTGCCCTTGGCCGGCCAAACCCAACATTTGGTAGCTGTCGTGAATCGACTTGAGGGTACGGCTGCGTCGGGACACGGCCCTAGCCCACGAGGAATCAATACCGGCACTTTACATCTTTTTTTGCTCTTTTCGTTCCCGTCTTGGCTCAGGTTCCAGAACAACGAGCCCAGCAGCAGGTCTGCCGAACTCCCACCGGAAAGCCTAAGAGCCGGTCAACTGCTTGAGCAGCTCCGCTGCGTGGGTTTCCACCTTGACCTTGGTGATAACGGCCTCGATCTTCCCCTCCGGATCAATAACAAAAGTGGTGCGGTGAATGCCGTTGTACTCTTTGCCCATGAACTTTTTCGGCCCATAGACCCCGTAAGCCCTGGCCACCTTGGCCCCCTCATCCACCAACAGGGGGAAGGGCAGTTGCAGCTTCTGGGCAAATTTTTGGTGGGAACGGGCATCGTCGGCGCTCACCCCCAAGATGGCGATGCCGTGGGCTTGATAGTCAGCGTAGGCATCCCGAAAGCCGCAGGCTTCTTGGGTGCAGCCGGGGGTGTTGTCCCGCGGGTAAAAATAGAGCACCACCCGCTGTCCCCGCAACTGGCTCAAGCTGATGGGATTGCCCTCGGCATCGGGCAGGGTGAACTCCGGAGCCGGATCCCCAACGGCAAGGGGCATGGGTGGGATCCCTCCTCAGACCGATTTTTTGGGAGAGAGAATCATCGTGATGTTTCGCCCTTCCTTTTGGGGGGGCTGCTGCATTTCCGCCACTTCTTGTAAGTCTTTGAACAAGCGGTGCAGCAATTCTTCCCCCAACTCGGCGTGCTGGGCCTCACGACCGCGGAACATCACCGTGGCTTTCACCTTGTCTCCATCCCCCAAGAACTGTTGGGCGCTGCGCAGGCGCACGTTGTAGTCGTGCTCGCCGATGTTGTAGCGAAACTTCACTTCCTTGATCTCGGCAGTGTGTTGCTTCTTGCGGGCCTCCCGTTCTTTCTTCTCCTTCTCAAACTTGAACTTGCCGTAGTCCATGATGCGGCAGACGGGCGGGTCGGCCTTTTCGCTCACCAAGACCAAGTCCAGATCTTTTTCTTCTGCCAGGCGCAGGGCTTCGCGCGGGCTCATGATCCCCAACTGAGTGCCGTCGGTATCGATAAGGCGGATTTTGGGGAAGCGGATGCGCTCGTTGATAGCCGGCAGCTCTGCGCGCTGCTTGCGGGGGAAGCGGTCAGGTGGACGCTCTACGGTCAAGTTTTCCTCTCTCAACGAAATAACAACACAAGACAAATGCTAAGTAGGACTAGCCCCCTTCGGAGCAGTGCCGAACCCTGAGTTTGGACTCTCCAATCAAAGTCGGCCACTGGCCCGCAGGCCAAGGCAGGCTGCACCTATACTAACCGGCATTTTCCGTCTCTTTCTAGAGCCGTCAAGCGTTGTCAAGGCCCGCTCACTTGGGGATCCTGCCAGATTGGGGCAACAACCGCGGTAGGATACCAAAGTGGCGATCCTGATGGGATCAAAGGTTGTTTGTCGGCCAGCAGGGAGGGCAGAAGCGGTGCAGCTCGGTTTAACGGAACGGGAACTGACAGAGTTGGCCCAAAAGTCGGTTCAGCTCATCCTCAGCCCGCGGGAAGGGGATAGCGAAGCGCTGATCCAGTACAAGTCTTCGGCAGAATTTCGAGCGGGGGTGCATCTGGCCTGTGCGGCCATGGTGTTGGTCTTGGCAGAGAACAACGAGCGCCTCAGCCAGCAGTTGCAGGCTACTTTACAAAACTTATCTGCAGCCGTCGAGACACCCTCAGAGAAGGCTGCCGGAAGCTAGCCCAAGGATCCGCGAACGGGGGAGGAAAAGCCTTGGCTGAGGTGCGCAGCGAACGAGACTCAATGGGGGAGCGGCAACTACCCCAGTCGGTTTACTACGGCATCCAGACCGCCCGTGCCCTGGAGAACTTCCCCATCAGCGGCCTCAAGCCCCTGCCAGAGTATGTGGAGGCCTGCGTGCTGATTAAAAAGGCGGCGGCGGAGGTCAACGGCGAGCTGGGGTGCATTCCGGCAGAGGTGGCCAAGGCGATTGTCCAAGCGGCGGATGAGATCCTCCAGGGATCCCTGCGGGATCAATTTGTGGTGGATGTGTACCAGGCGGGGGCGGGCACCTCCCACCACATGAACGTCAACGAAGTGCTGGCCAACCGCGCTCTGGAGATCCTGGGGGAGCCCAAGGGCCGCTACGAGCGGGTCAGCCCCAACGACCATGTCAACTACGGCCAGTCCACCAACGATGTCATCCCCACCGCCATTCGTCTGGCTGCCCTGCTGCGGGTGCGACGGGATTTTCTGGGCACGCTGGACAATTTGGTAGCGGCGCTGGAGCAGAAGGCCCAAGAGTTTCGCGGCATCCTCAAGGCCGGTCGCACCCATTTGCAGGATGCGGTGCCAGTGCGGCTGGGGGATAGCTTCGGCGCCTACGCGGCCATCTTTGCCCAACACCGTCGCTGGATTGAGGAGGCCAGCCAGGCCCTGTGCAGCTTGGGGCTGGGGGGAAGCGCCGTCGGCACCGGCCTCAACACTCATCCCCAGTACCGGCAAAAGGTGGTGCAACGGCTGGCAGAGTATACCCAGTTGCCCCTCACCCCTGCTCCCCACCCCATGGCGGCGATGCAGAGCATGGCCCCCTTTGTGCATCTGTCGGGATCCCTGCGCAACCTGGCCCAAGATGGCATCAAGCTGGCCAACGACCTGCGGCTGATGGATTCTGGCCCCAAGACCGGCCTGAAGGAGATCCAACTGCCGCCGGTGCAGCCCGGCTCTTCCATCATGCCTGGCAAGTACAACCCGGTGATAGCCGAGATGTTGAACATGGTCTGTTTCCAGGTGATTGGGCTGGATACCGCCATCACCCTCGCAGCCCAAGCGGGGCAATTTGAGCTGAACGTGATGATGCCCCTGATTGCCTATGACCTCCTGCACAGCCTGCAGATTCTGAACAGCAGCCTGCGGGTCTTTGCCGAGCGCTGTATTCAAGGCATCACCCCCAAACCGGAGCGCTGCCGTAGCTACGCAGAAGGGACGCTGGCTTTGGTGACCGCCCTCAACCCCTACATCGGCTATTTGCAAGCTGCAGAAGTGGCCAAGGCTTCTTTGGAAACCGGCCAGCCCATTCGGCAAATTGTCTTAGAGCGCAACTTGATGACCCCGGAACAGGTGGCCAAGGTGCTGGATCTGGAAGCCATGAGCCAAATGCAGTCCTAACCCATTCGCTACAGTGGAGGCATACTGCTCCTGCCTGGCCATGACCATCGCCCCCTATCGCTGGCCCACCCAGCACGACTTGCCTGATACAGACGACACCCCCTTGGACAACGAGGATCAAGGCCGCCAATACCCCCTCCTCCGGGAACCGCTGCTGCTGCACTGGTCAGATCGGCAAGACTTTTTTGTGGCTTGCAATATGGGCCTTTACTACGCCCTACCCCGGCAGGTCATTGTTCCAGATTTGTTTCTGGTGCTGGGGGTTCCCCGTTGGCGGGATGGCACTGCCCGCAAAAGTTATGTGGTTTGGGATGAAGGGAATATCTTGCCTATTCTCATCTTGGAGATCATCTGCAACGACCAGGGGGAAGAAAAACCCGGACAAGCCAAATTCCAGCTCTACGAAAGGCGGCTGCGGATCCCCTACTACGTCACCTTCGAGCTAGAGACCGATGAGCTGAATGTTTATCAACTCCAGGGCGGACACTATGAGCTGCTCCCCGGCTCAGGCGCTGGAGAACATCCCCCAATTCTGTTGCCCGATTTGGACTTGAGTATCGGTCGGTGGTGGGGATCCTACGAGGGGCGAGAACGCTTTTGGGTGCGCTGGTATGATAGGGCAGGGCAATTGTTGCCTACGGGAGCTGAACTAGAACGGCAGCGGGCTGAATTGGAACGGCAACGGGCTGAATTGGAACGGCAGCGGGCAGAATTGGAACGCTCCCGAGCCGAACGACTGGCCCAGCGGCTACGGGAACTGGGAGAAGACCCTGAATTTTGATCAGCTTTTCCAGGGATCCCCAAAAAAGAAATCTCCACCTACCCCCTACACTGGAATCCTGGCATTCCAGGGGGACATGATGACCAGACAGCGACTCAGTTTGTGGACGAAGCTGGCCTATGGGGTGGGGGATCTGGGCACAGGCATGACGGCCAACATCCTCATCTTTTTCCTGCTGCCCTTTCTCACCAATACCGTTGGCATGTCGGCAGGCCTAGCCGGCAGCATCTACGCCATCACTCGCTTTTGGGATGCCATCAACGATCCCATCATCGGCATTCTCAGCGACCGCACCCGCACCCGTTGGGGCCGTCGCCGCCCCTGGCTGCTGTTTGCAGCCCTCCCCTTCGGCCTCACGTTCCTGGCCCAGTGGTGGATCCCTTTTCCCGGTCGGATTGGCCCCCTGTTTGCCTACTACCTGGCGGTGTCGCTCTTGTTCAATACCTTCTACTCTGCGGCCAATATTCCCTACGCCTCCCTGACAGCGGAGCTGACCCAGGATTACGACGAGCGCACCCAGCTCAACCAATTCCGCTTTGCCTTCTCTGTAGGGGGCAGCATGGTTGCGGTGGTTACCTTTCCGCTCTTGGTCAACCTGCTGCCGGATCGGGCTGCCGGCCATCTGCTGGCTGGAGCCTGTTTTGGAGTGATCTCGGCTGTGCCCTTGCTGATCTGTTTTTGGGGGGTGCGAGAACGGTATCCATCCCAACGGGATCCCATGCCCCTGGTTCAACAACTGCGGGTGGCCTTCAGCAACCGCCCCTACCTGTTTGTCAGCGGCATCTACCTATGTTCTTGGCTAGCGTTTCAGTTCACAGCCACAATCATCCCTTATTTCATCGTCTTCTGGATGGGCCTGCCGGAGGTGTGGATTTCCTTGGTGGTACTGGCGGTACAGGGGATCGCAGTGCTGACGCTGTTCGGTTGGACCCAACTGAGCACCCATCTGGACAAGCGCACCATGTACCTCATTGGGGCGGGGTTTTGGCTGATCTCGCAGGCAGGCCTGTTTTTTCTCCAGCCCGGGCAGCAGGGGATCATGATTGGGCTGGCTCTGTTGGCCGGCATTGGGGTTTCTGCTACAGCCTATCTCGGCCCTTGGTCGATGTTGCCGGATGTGATCGACCTGGATGAGCTGCAAACCGGGGAGCGGCGGGAGGGGATCTTCTACGCTTTTATGGTGTTCTTACAAAAGGTGGGCTTGGCACTGGGGCTGTTTTTCGTGGGGCAAGCTCTGGATTGGGCCGGCTTCGTGCCTTCGGTGGCCGGAGAGGCCCTGCCCATCCAGCCGGAATCGGCTTTGTTGGCCATTCGCGTTGCCATTGGCCCCTTACCGGGAGTGGCTTTGATCGGCGGGATCTTGCTGGTGTGGTTCTACCCAATCACCCGGCAGCGTCATCAGCAGATCCTGATGGAATTGGAAGAAAGACGGCAACAATACCACCCCAGCACCGAAAGATCTCCTTAGACCGCAAAATAGGCTACGGTTTCTAGCGGCAGAGCAACTGGCGCAATTGCGGGGGTTTTGATCTTCGGCCCAGGCTACTCCTCTCTCAGGGGCCTGCAGGATTACCTCATCAATGGCCTGAAAAAATGGCCTGAAAATCGATCACTCCTTCATCTCGCGCTGGGGGCCGAATGAAGAAAATGCCGAGACCATTGCCTGATCATCACCTTGGCCCGCAGCCTGGGAATGGATGTCACTGCCGAGGGGATCGAAACCCTACAGCGACTGCACCAATGAGGCTGTTGAACTGCGAGTATGGCCAGGGCTATTTCTTCGCCAAACCTCTCCAGCCTGCGGAGGCAGAGCAGATGCTGCGCTCACAACTCGACAAGAGATGAAGGGATCCCTGCCCTCAGTCTAGGATGATGCGCAGGCCGCTACCCGAGGGAGTCACCGGTTCAGAGCTGGGCAAAATCCGCAGCCCACTGCCGGAGGGCCGGGTCACCGTGTTGTCGATGTTCACAAGGAAGGTGTTGGATCGGCCGTCCCGCTCATACACCACCACGTCGTTGCGGTTGAACTGGGAGCGACAGATGATGGGGGAGTTGTCGGCAGCAGTAGCCGCACTGCAGCGGTAGCCAGGGGCAGAGACGATCTTGCCTTCTTCATCGATGGAAAAAGGAACTGCAGAGGGCAAGATTGGAGAAAAGACCGGCTGGTCGGGATTGAGGATCACCGAGCCACCTGTGCTGGGTTCTACCACGATCCCCCGCCCGTCGATGACGATCCGCTGCGCTTGGGCGGGAGAGACGGCCAGCGGCCCCAAGAGCAAAGCCAGGCTTAGGCCGAGTTGGAGGGGAAACAACAGCTTCATTGGATATCTCCTTTGGCCCAGGGCCATAACAGCTTCCAGGGATCCGCCAACGATCCTTGCAGGGGATGGATCCCTGGCTCAACTTAACTTGATCTTGATCTTGACTTGATCTTGATCTTGGCCCAGATGTCGGGCCTAACCCAGGGCGGAAGCCGTCACCTCTGTTGCCAAGATGGGCACTTTGCCGTCGGCTCGACTACCACAGCCCCGAGCGGCCCAACGCCAGCCCGACCACCAACATGCCCAACACCAAAAAGGGCTGCGCGCTGGCTTGGTATTTCACATCGTTGTTCAAAGGATCCCGCAGCAGGTACATATCTTGGAAGGTTATTTGCGGGATGATCAGCAGCACCAAAAGGGCCGCGTAAAGTTTTAGGCCCGCCCCCAGCAAAAACGAGGCCATGCCGAACTGGAACAGGTCGATCATCAGCGCCGAGATCCAAGCGGCCCCCATCGCCCCAAACATCACCGGCAAAGAGGCCAAGCCAAACTGCCTGTCCCCTTCGATGCTTTTGAAATCGTTGACCACAGCAATCCCCAGCCCGGCCAAGCTGTAGATCAGCGTCAGGATGCAGACCGTCCAGTTCAGCTCGCCAAACAAGGCGTGACCCGTCCACCAGGGCAGGGCGATGTAGCTGGCGCCCAGGGCGTAGTTGCCCAGCCAGCCGTTGCGCTTGAGCTTCAGGGGCGGCGCCGAGTAGATGTAGGCAATCAGGGCTCCTGCCAGCGCAATGCAGGTGATCACCGGGAAGTCATGGCCGGTGTACCAGTCCAGAGCATAGGCCAAGCCCAACCCCAAGATCAGCAGCACCCAGATTTGGATAACCACCCGCTGCAGAGAAATAGCGCCGGAGGGAATGGGGCGGTAGGGCTCGTTGATGGCGTCGATCTCGCGGTCGTAGTATTCGTTCACCGTTTGGGTATAGCCCGTCATCAGGGGGCCTGCCAGGATCATGCCCACCAAAATGAGAGCCACATTCTCCCAAGTCCAGGTGAAGTGACCGGAAGATGCCGCCCCCGGAATCAGACCCCACACCAAAGGGATCCAGGTAACCGGTTTCATCAGCTGCAGGTGCAACTGCCAAATGGAGCGAGACTCCACCTCTGCCCCTTTCATGCCCAGCAGTTGGCGGACACGCTGCGCATTCGACCCGCCGGTGCCAGGGGATCCCTTGCCGGGATCCGAGTCTGGGGTGGTTTCTTCCGCAGTAGCTCCTACCTCCTCTAAACTGGGCTCTGCAGCAAAGGCCATCTCAGCCGCCATTTCCGGCGAGGAGGGATCTTGAGGGATCTTTTCGCTCATGGTGGGATGCGCAATCAAACTGCAATAACGGGGATAACCACCCCCATTCTGAGACATCCTAGCCGGATTGCTCAAACAAGAGGAAAGAGTCAGAAAGTTTAAAGTCAGGGTCGTTATCCAGTCGCTCCGAAACGGTCTGTTGCAATTCCACACTCTCCCCTCCCAGAAGGACAAAGGCGGATGGCGCGGAGCGCTTGGGAAGTCTTGGCCGGTCAGCTCGCAGTTCCGGGCCATCTACACAATCTGTGCCGTCACGAATAGGTTTTGGTGCTCCGCTGGGATCCGCTCTTTCTCTTGGGCCGGGATCACCAGGGGAGGTTGCCGAGTGTAGTTGACAGGATCCCGAAACCAAGCGCGGCTGTAGGTGTTGTAGAGAAGGGGACGGGGGGCAGGGGAGCGATTGGCCCGACCCAGGTGAATCAGGCGGTAGTCAAACAGGAGGCAGGATCCCTTGGCCAGGGGCGGATCGACAAAGGGCATCTGCTGGGCCAGCTCGGTATAGTGGGCATCGAAGACCGCATGGCTGCCGGGCCAGAGACGGGTCATGCCGTTCTCTTCGTTGACCTCCACCAGAGGAATGAGCAAATTCAGGGCATAGCAAGGAATGATCGCATCCAAGGTCTCGTCGCCAAACAGATGAGACAGATCCCGGTGAACTTGTTGATCGGCGGATCCCGGCAGAGAGACCACCGCCCCCAGCCCGCTCAAGATCAACTCCGGCCCCAAAATCCGCTTCAGGATGGGCAAGATCAGAGGATGGGCATAGATGAGGGGATCGTTGAAGGGGCCCTCCAGGCGAACCGTTACCATCACCCGTCTATTGCCCACTAACAGGGCATCGGCGTGGTTTTCGTGGGTGCAGTAGCGGCTGTAGGTGGCCAGAAAGCTGCTGTGCAACTTGTCGATGAGCTCGGGGGGAAAGATCTCCGGCAACACCAGATAGCCCTCTGTGGAAAACAGTTCAAAAGCCTGCTCTACGGTCTCTGGATCCGGCTGCTGGAGCTCCTGTAAGGACTCCGTCCCGCTGACGCGAACCGCAGGGCTGAAGCGCAACTGGGCCAACATCGGCTAGGTCTCCTGCAAACTGGCCACAGCCATTAACATGCCCCGCGCTTTGTTCAGACATTCTTGATATTCCCGCTCCGGATCCGAGTCGGCTACAATACCTGCCCCGGCCTGCAAGCTCACCTGGCCCTGATGAACCAGCAGAGTGCGGATGGTGATGGCGGTGTTCAGTTGGCCGGAAAAGTCGTAGTAGCCATAGGCGCCGGCATAGGGCCCGCGGCGGCATCCTTCCAGCTCATGAATAATCTGCATGGCGCGGATTTTGGGGGCACCCGTAACGGTTCCGGCGGGGAAGGTGGCCCGCAGCAGATCCCAGGCGCTGTACTGGGGATCCAGCCGCCCCACCACGTTGCTGACAATGTGCATCACATGGCTGTAGCGCTCGATCTGCATCAGGTCGTCCACCTGCACAGATCCCAGTTGGCAGACCCGTCCCAGGTCGTTGCGGGCCAGATCCACCAACATCACATGTTCGGCCCGTTCTTTGGGATCTGCCAACAGCTCTTGCTCCAGCTGCCGGTCTTCCAGAGGGGTGGTGCCACGGGGGCGGGTGCCGGCAATGGGGCGCACAGTGGCGATGCGGTCTTCCCCCACGCGGCTGAGTTTGACCATCACCTCTGGGCTGGAGCCGATGAGGCAGAGATCCCCAAACTGCAAAAACGCCATATAAGGGGAAGGGTTAATCAGCCGCAACGAGCGGTAGAGGCGAAAGGGATCCCCGGCAAGGGAGACGGTAAACCGCTGCGAGAGCACTACCTGGAAGATATCTCCGGCGCGGATGTAGTCCTTAGCCTGTTCCACGGCTTGGCAGTAGGCTGGGCGGCTCAGGGTGCTGGGGGGGATTTGTTCGCGCCAGCGGGACGGAGTCCTTTCCGACAGGTGGGGCTTCCAGTTGAGGTGCAGATGGGCCAGGGAAAGAGGAGCGCTGAGCTGCTGCATCAGCTTTTCCACCCGCCGGCAGGCTTGGGCATAGGCTTCCTCGGCAGCGTGGTGACGGGTATCGGCGAAGGCCACCACCCAGATCTTGCGCTTCACCTGGTCAAAGAGCAGGATGCTGTCCACCTGCATCAAAACGGCATCAGGGGGATCCCCCGGCTGCAGGGGGTGGATGGGCACCTTGGGCTCAATCCAGCGAATCAGCTCGTAGCCCCAGTAGCCAAATAGGCCGCCGATGCTGCTGGGCAATTCCGGCAAATGCACCGGCTCATAGGGCTGCAAGCAGCGGGCCAAGATGGCAAAGGGATCCCCTTGGTGGTGCTCCTGTCGGCCATCGCGGTAGCGCTGTAGGGCTTGATCTCCCCGTATTTCCAATACCCACAGGGGGTCGCAGCCCAGGAAGCTGTAGCGGGCTACCTGCTCCCCCCCCTCCACCGACTCCAGGAGAAAGTTGTAGGGCTGGCCAGCACAAACCCGATACCAGGCAGAAACCGGCGTTTCCAAATCCGCCACCCATTCCTGGTACACCGGGATAAAGTTGCCCTGCTTGGTGAGGGCAAGAAACTCCTTCAAGGGAGGGTAAATCATGGCCTGCAACTTTTGTGCTTTTCCTGACTCTACCCCAGACACGGGATCCCAAGGGCGTGTGGATCCCTCTGGATTGCCCGGTTGCAACAGCGCCGAAAACCATTAAGCTGAGAGCGGCTCTACTCTCGGGATCCCTTGCCATGCAAAACCCATCTCAGGTGATTCGTGAGCGCCTCCGCTATCAAGGCCACAAATACACCTTCGTCAGCCAGCGTTTGCGTTTTCCCAACGGCAAAGAGGGGGAGCGGGAGTACCTCATCCATCCCGGGGGGGTGGTGGCCGTGCCTGTAACTGCAGCAGGCAAGTTCGTCTGCATTCGTCAATATCGCTTTGCGGTCGCTTCCTATCTTTACGAATTCCCGGCAGGCACGGTCGAGCCAGGGGAGCATCCCGATGACACCATTCGCCGCGAGCTGGAAGAAGAAACGGGCCTGCGTGCCCATCGCTGGGATCCCCTTGGCCAATTTTATTTGTGCCCCGGCTATTCCAGCGAGATTATGTATGCCTATTTGGCGCGGGAGCTGGAAGTGCTGGATTCCCCTCCCGATAAGGATGAGGATGAAGATATTACCGTAGTGGAGTTTTCTGCTTCTGAGCTTACAGAAATGTCCCGTTTGGGAATGGATTTGGACAGCAAGTCCATTGCCTGCTTTTGGCGGGCCCAATTGTTTTTGGCTGCCGAAAAATAGAGCCCTCCGTCGGGGGGGGCTGCCCCTTGCTCCTGGGGGATCCTTTCCAATTGGCGGGGCGTCGTTCCAAGCCGACTTTGTTGGCTACAGAGGAAGCTCCAGGCTTTTCACCCTAACTTGGTAGCCCATTGCCAGGCGAGATCAAGGTGAGATCGAGGTTGCGTTCGACATAAAAGGGATCCCTGTATCCCGGCTGTTTGGTTGACTGGGAGAACCTTGGAGTCCTTTAGAATTTTAGGGGCGAGGAGTGAGGAAATATGCGGAAACTGCTGTATTCCTGTGGTCGAATAGCCTGGGGAGCGGCCTTGGCTGCCACTCTACCGGTTGCTGCTGTTCCTGCCTATCCCCAGCCTGTGCTTCCGCTGCTGCCGGTTCCTTCTGAGGGCGGCGCTGCTCGAGGTGGGGTTGTGGCTTTATTCAATCAATCCATTTGGTGGGATTTTATTCGCGGCAATCGCGGTGAAAACCTGCGCCTGTTCCCGGCCAGCCTAACCTCTCCATCTCGCCAGGATGTGGTGGCTGTGTTTCAGATTCAGCGGCAGCCCACCGTAGAGCCGGTGGTGCGCGTTCTCAGCTTCGAGCATCAGGGGGGGTATAGCTTTCGTCTGCTCCACACGGCTGAGCCGATCCCAGGGCGGTTGGTGGAGGCTCACCTGCGCACGGACATTACCTCCAGCCCACAGCCCAAGTTGGTGCTCCTCACCGAGCGAGGGGGCATCAGCCTGCTGCGCTCTGTCTTGGTCTTGGAACACCGGCCTGAGGGACTTGTGCCACTGCTGAGCGTGACGGATCTGAGCAATGCCAGCCTGCGGGTCAGCCCGCAAGGGATCCTGGTCATCTCAAGCCCGCCCGATGCCAGCCGTGACTTGAGGGCTACCCTCTACCAATGGGAGGGGGATGGCTTTGTCCGTCGAGATCTATAAGTCCATCATCTGTTGTGACTGTTGTGAATCTGCCTGTCAATATCCATCTTTGTCAGCGAGGTCTCGCCCAGAGCGGATGTCCGTCTCGGCTATCGCTGCCCTTGCCAGCAAGCTCCCAAACTGGGGGCTTGTCCCACCTGCCAAAGGAACAGGCTTTCGGCCCCAAGGGGATGAATGCTCCAGGGATCCAGGCCAGACCCAAACCACCCATAGGGATCGACGGCAGCTGGTTGGCCGGAGTTGGTGTTGTCGAAGCGACGTACCTCGAAATGAAGATGGGGCCCGCTGGCACAGCCGCTGTCTCCCGATAGGCCGATGACTGCTCCTGCGGCCACCACTTGCCCCTCCTGCACCCCGATTTGACTGAGGTGGGCGTAGAGGGTCTCCCAGCGGGGAAGTGCTCTCCCGTCTGTTCTCTCCCCCTCCGAGAGTTCTGGCTCGTGCAAAAGGCGCACCCGCAACCCCCTGACCGGTCGGCCCAAGCTGGGGCAAAAAAACTCCGGCTCCTCACGGGCCACGGTGACCCGTCCTGCGGCAGCGGCCAGGATCGGGGTGCCCACCGGCATCTCCCAGTCATAACCGGCATGGCCATCGCTTTTGCCACAGGGGTGCAGCGGGCCAGGGATCCAAACTTGGCCTTGCCCACTCACAAACCGTCTGTTGCCATCCCTCTCCCCCAAAGGCAAGTCATGGTCGAAGAGGTTGGTGACAGGAAATTCCCCAACAAAGGGCTTGTGCAAAAACGGCCACTGGGGCGGCGGCGGATCCCCATAAGCAGAACGATATTTTTCCAGCTCCAGCCGATAGTCTTCCAGATCCTGACGCTGGGCGGGATCTTCCGTGTGCTCTCGTAAGAGATCCACCAGCCGCAGGGCTTGCACCCAGTCCTGGCGCTCCACAGCACGAGCCAACTGGGCGTACACCCCCACCCGGGATCCCTGCGGCGAAGACGGGGAGGAGACCTGAGGAAAAACGGGCGATATGTTTACGAATTGATACAATAGACAGCAAAATATCAGCAGTGTCACCGTTAGCGGTGGTGACATCCCTGCCCAGAGGGCCATCCCAAGTAGGCCGGCCTGCAAGCAAGCGGGCTTGTTCTTGGCTTCGGGCTCTCTCTTGGGGCCATCCGCTTTTTCCCTCAGCCGCCGTATGGGTTGCAAGGAGACAGAGCGGCTTCGCTTAACCACTCTTCGGGAGTTTCTCATGCGTTGGTTCTCGTCCTCTGGTGTTCTCGTCGGCCTGCCTTTCCATGGGCAGAGCGTTCTGCCCCTATCCGGCTCGATTTGGCGGCGGCTGGAAGCTTTGGCTCTGGGTTTACACATTCTGTCTTTGCTTTTTGGGTTGGCAGGGTTGCTCTGGGTTGTACCGCATCCCGAGTGGGTGGCCAGTTTGCCCCCCATTGGCCTTCAAGCCTTCTCCTTGAGCATGGGCAACGGCGGCGTGGCCTACATGGTGTTCGGCGCGCTGGCAGCAGCTCTGATGGGATCCCGGCTGTTGGGGGTGCGGCGCCTATTGATGTTTTTGATCCCGGCGGTGGGCATTTCCTTGGGCAGTGAGCTGTTGGGCACCAGCACTGGGATCCCCTTTGGCAACTACGGCTACCTGAGTGGGCTGGGCTATAAGATTGCCGGGTTGGTGCCTTTTACCATCCCTCTGTCTTGGTTTTATGTGGGGTTGTCGTCCTATTTGTTGGCGCGTGTGGCTCTGCAAACCCAGCGCCACTGGTTGATCCACTTCGAGGCCATCATGTTGGGGGCCCTGCTGCTCACCGCCTGGGACTTCGTGCTGGATCCGGCCATGACCCGCGGCTTGATCCCGTTTTGGACGTGGTTTCAGCCGGGGCCCTTCTTCGGTATGCCGCTGCAAAACTTCGGTGGTTGGATGCTGACTGGGGCTGCCTTCATGACGGTGGCCAATCTGCTGTGGGGCGAGGATCAACCCATCCTTGACCGCCGCCAGTTGGTGGGGCCGCTGGTGCTCTATGTAGCTAATTTTGCTTTTGCCCTGTTGATGAGCCTGGGCTCCGGCATTGTTGCGCCGGCGGGGCTGGGCCTGTTGTTGGGGTTGGGGCCTGCTTTGGGGTTGTGGTGGAGTGCAAAGACCCCATCCCGCTATTGCGAAAGGACTCCGTCCCGCTATCGCGACCAGCCTGAGCCGCCTTCCCATCCCCAAAAGGACTCTGTCCCGCCATTGCAAGCGGTCGAGGGAGAGGCAGGTCGGGACTGGGATACTTTGGAGGATCCCGGTTGGGTTGGCGCGAAGTAAGCCGGCCCTAACCCTTCCTCGGCGAGATCCCTTGGGTTGTCCATGCCATGAACTTTTGCAGCGACAATGTTACAGGCGCTTGTCCTGAGGTGATGGAAGCCCTGTTGGCCCTCAACCGGGGATCCGCCATGCCCTATGGAGGAGACGAATGCACAGCGCAGGTGCAGAGGCTCTTTGCCGAGATCTTTGAGCATGAAGTGGCGGTGTTTCCGGTGGCAACGGGATCTGCTGCCAACGCCTTGGCCCTTTCGGTGCTCACCCCGCCCTACGGGGCGATTTATTGCCATCCCGAGGCCCACATCAATCTGGACGAATGTGGAGCGCCAGAGCTGTTTACAGGTGGGGCCAAGTTGGTGGGGATCCCCGGAGAGCAAGGCCGTATTGACTGGGGCAACTTAAAAGCAGCCCTGGAGCGGGCGGGGTTTGGGGTGGTTCATCACGTGCAGCCTGCCTGCCTCAGCCTGACGCAAGCCACTGAGGCTGGCACCCTCTACTCCTTGGAGCAGCTTGGATCCCTGGCGGATTTGGCCCATCACTTTGGCCTTAAGGTGCATATGGATGGGGCCCGCTTTGCCAATGCCCTGGTTGGTTTGGGTTGCACCCCTGCCGAGATGACCTGGAAAGCGGGGGTGGATGTGCTGTCCTTTGGGGCCACCAAAAATGGGGCCTGGGCTGCGGAAGCGGTGGTGTTTTTTCATCCAAATCAGGTGGGCGATTTTGAGTTTCGCCGCAAGCGCAGTGGCCATCTGCTCTCGAAGATGCGCTTTTTGTCTGCCCAATTGCAGGCCTATCTCCAGGATGGGGTGTGGCTGCGCAATGCCCGCCATGCCAACGCAATGGCCCAACGGTTGGCGCAGGGACTGGGATCCCTGCCGGGAGCCAAGTTGGTGTATCCTACCGAGGCCAATGAGGTTTTTATCGAGCTGCCGGAGCCGGTTCTCCAGGCCCTGGAGCAGGCGGGGTTTCGGTTTTACCGCTGGCTGGGGGAAGGTCACCACTTAATCCGCCTGGTGACAGCTTTTAACACTTTGCCCGCAGATGTCGAGCGCTTCTGCCAGGTGGCCCAGCAAGCCAGCCGTTTGCAATAGGCGGACGGAGTCCTTGCAGCTGACCGGGGATCCCCCTGGCCAAAGGCCTGAGCATCCCAAGGGATCCCTGAAGGCTGTTCATCGGCTCGTCAATCCTTAAAGTGGGTGCTGTCGCGACCGGGCTTTTTCTCCAGGCAGGGCGAGGCGGAAGTCGATCCCGTTTTCTTCGAGTTGTCCTGTAGCAGACCAATCAGCAGACAGGCCACCCCAAGGTTGATGGCCACATCCGCCACGTTGAATACCGGAAAGCGAATCCAGATCAAATTGAAAAAATCCACCACATAGCCGTTGACGAAGCGGTCGATGCCGTTCCCCACCGCTCCTGCCCACACCAAGCCATAGCCGGCCTGTTCCCATCGGCCCAGGATCCCGCCGCGAATGGCCAGCAGCGCCAACGCCAGCGCCACCCCCAGCGAGATCCACTTCAAGAGCTCTGCCGAATCTTCAAACAGGCTCCAAGCAGCGCCGGTATTCTCCACGTAGGTGAGGTGAAACACCCCTGGCCACAGCTCAAGCTCTGGCCCCGGCAGCAGCCGTTCCACTGCCCAGTGCTTGGTCGCCTGATCCAAGATTACCCCCAGGATCCCGGCCAGCCAAAAGCCTTTGTTTTTCATGTCGTCTTGGCCTCAATCACGTCCACCGGCAAGAGCGCCCCGATGAGCACTTTTCCCATCCTGACATGCTGCTCTTCTGCCGGCTCATTGCACAGAAGCTCAAGGGCGGAGCTCTGGACTCGAAGTTGGGCCTGTAACGGGATCCAACTGTAGGTGAGTGGCCTCAGAAGCGATTGGCCGCCTCTGGCTTGAGAGGAGCAGCAAGAAAACCGTCCAGCTTAGGCAACTGGACGGGGAGGGCCTAGGTTTGACGGTGGACAAGATCGGCTACCGCCCCTGCTGCTCCAGGGATCGGCGCAATTCGCTGGCCATCTGCATGAACTCTTGCGGGTTGCCCGCTTTGCCGTAGGAAGAGCGATCCTGAACCTTTTTGCCGCTGCCTTGGCGGGTGCGGGTGCTGAGCAAAGAGCTGGCCATTTCCATGAACTTGGCAGGATTTCCCTCGCTGCTGCCCCGCACGAGAGGGGCGCGTCCGGCACGAGTGACAGCCATAGATACCTCAATTTTCACAAATGAAATGCTTGTTACATTTTCTCACAAGGGCTCTGCGATCAACCAGGGCCAGCGTTTCCTTGCTGTTACAGCGACTCCGGCCAATACTTAGGGATCCCTCCAAGTGCAAACCTTGCATGAGGCTGGAAAGAGCCATCAGCGAGTTGAGGTTTTCTCTTGAGTCCAATGATGGGTCAGCCAAATGGGGAGCACCGTCAGGCCGATCACCCCCAGGGCCACCACGCTGATCACCGGGCGCTGCCGAGGCTTGGTTAGCTGGCTGAACACCCAAATCGGCAAGGTTTGCTGCTGGCCGGCGGTGAAGGTGGTGACGATGATTTCATCGAAAGACAGGGCAAACGCCAGCAGGGATACCGCCAATAGGGCCGAGGCCAGTTCGGGCAGAAGGATGTACCGAAAGGTTTGCAGAGGATTGGCCCCCAAGTCGGCAGAAGCCTCCAGTTGAGAGCGTCCCATGCGGCGAAACCGGGCCAGCACGTTGTTGTACACCACCACCAGGCAAAAGGTGGCATGGCCGATAACAATTGTCCAAAAGCTGAAAGGGATATGCAGCAAATGGATCGCCGAGCGCAAGGCGATCCTGGAGACAATGCCCGGCAAGGCGATGGGCAGCAACACCAAAAACGAGATCGTCTCGCGGCCAAAAAATCGGCTGCGATAGACTGCTGCTGCCGCCAGGGATCCCAGCACCACCGCCACTCCGGTAGCCAGCACAGCCACCCGCAAAGACAAAAACAAGGCCCGCCAAATATCGGCCCGCCCCCAGGCCACGGCAAACCAATGCCAGGTCAGCCCCGGCAAAGGGAAGCGCAAGGTCGCCTCATCGGGGCTGAAGGCATAAAGGACGATCACCAGCAGAGGAAGATGGAGAAAGAGCAGCACCCCCAGCGAGAACAGGATCCAAAGCCATTGGCCGATGGGAAAAGGGCGAATCGGCATGGATGAGGGAGAATACAGAGCTGGATGGGGAACAGTCTACAGGTAGAGAAATGGTCTGTGAAATAGCCTTGTAGGGAAGCAGCCTTTGGCAAGGACTTTAGATTGCTTGGCCGACTTTGGAGCTCCAGTCGAGCAGAGCATCCCAAACCCAGATTAAACTCGCAGCATGATCGCGTTTTTAAGCGGCCACCTTGTGGCCATCGAATGGGGAGAGCGCAGCAGCCTCACCGTTGAGGTGCAGGGGATCGGCTATCGCGTCAAGGCCCCAGGACGTTTTCTCAAGCAACTGCCTGCAGTGGGGGAGCCCGTCCGGGTGTTCACCCATTTGGTGGTGCGAGAGACTGAGCTGGTGTTGTACGGGTTTGGCTCGCCAGCCGAGCGGGACTTGTTTGTGGAACTCATCAAAGTCTCGGGGGTGGGGCCGGCTTTGGGCTTGGCCCTGCTGAATACCTTCAGCCTGCCGGAGCTGGTGCAGGCGGTGGTGACCGAAAACGTGCGCCTGCTCTCCCTCACGCCGGGGGTAGGCCATAAAACGGCCCAACGGCTGGCCCTGGAGCTGAAAACCAAGCTGGCCCACTGGCGACAGGGGGTGGGAGTTGCGGATCAACCCTTGGCCGGAGGGCCGCCCATGCCCATCCGAGAAGAGGTGGAAATGGCCTTACTGGCCCTGGGCTACAGCACTCAGGAAATTCAGGCTGCCTTGCAAGCTCTGCCCACTCACCCCCGCCCAACGGAAGACTGGCTGCGGGATGCCATCACCTACCTGAGCCAGCAGCCATGAAGCACCGCCGCATTGCCATTCTGGGTGGAACCTTCAACCCTGTACACCACGGCCATTTGATCATGGCAGAACAAGCTCTTTGGCAGTTTGACCTGGATCAGGTGCTGTGGATGCCCGCCGGGGATCCCCCCCACAAGCCTCTGGCCCCTGGCGCCAGCAAAGCCGACCGCTTGGCGATGGTCAAGCTGGCCATTGCCGACCACGAGCGCTTCGCCTGCTCAGAGCTGGAGATCCGCCGTTCGGGGCGCTCCTACACCATCGAGACACTGCGCACTCTCATCCAGGAGCAACCCAATACCCAGTGGTACTGGATCATCGGCGTGGATGCTCTGCGGGACCTGCCCCAGTGGTATCAAGCGGAAGAACTGGCCCGCCTCTGCCATTGGATTGTTGCCCCACGGGTGGATGCCGGCGATGCCGCCCAGGTGCTGCAGGCGGTGGCCGCAAAGCTGCCCATCCAAGCCCAAATCCTGGAAGCCCCTACCCTGACGCTCTCTTCCACCTACCTGCGACAGCAAATCCAAAAGGGAAGGTCTATCCGCTACCTGGTGCCCCCTGCTGTGGAGCACTACATCCGGCAGCACCGCCTCTATCTGCAGCCCTAAAGGAAAAAAGGGGGCGGATCCCCCCTCTAGAATCACCAAATTTTCGGGCTGGAGGCCCGCACCATAGCCGCAGGCTTGGTGTCGGGAGGAAAGCCCTCCTCCATATAGGTTTGCTGGTCAAAAGTCT